>DATLTB010000122.1:0-36383 GCA_035533815.1 Chitinophagaceae bacterium | reverse complement strand
ATTCTCTAAGACTAAGGTTTCCTGATTTCTTAAATGTCCTGAGATAATCCATTTCACTTTTATTAAGTTTGATACTCATAATTGATCATTTTGTTTTACAAATATACTAAAAGTTGCAAAACTTAATAATCATCACACTAGTACGGGTTGGGTTAAACCGACCTGCCGATAGCCCATAGTTCCCCCTGACGATCCTTTCCCATACCTTACCATTCGATGGACAAAGCTGGATACCCTGATCCCTGGACCGGTAACGGTTTCCTGAATTTTTTCCTCCCCCCAGGATCAGTTGTCTTTCCGGCCAGGATAATTAATGGTCATATATGACCATTAATTATCCCGGCAACCTGTCCACCTGCCAGAACGGATATTGCTATCTTTAGGGGGGAACTGCATATAAACAGCCGGTTCCCGTTATTGATCCGGCATGGGAGCCATTTTCAGAAAAGAAATCAGTTCGTTTTTCAGCAGCATCGCCGGATACATGGCCATCATCCTGTTCCTGGTGGCCAACGGGTTGTTCCTGTTTGTATTCCCGGACACCAGCCTGCTGGATTACGGCTATGCTTCCCTGGATAAGCTTTTTTCTCTTGCCCCCTGGATTTACCTGTTGCTGATTCCGGCCATCACCATGCGTAGTTTTTCCGAAGAGCAACGCACCGGTACCCTGGAAATCCTGGGTTCCAAACCTTTGCGGTACGCTGAGATCATCGCAGGAAAATACCTGGCTGCCCTGGTCCTGATATTCATCTCCCTGTTGCCTACCCTGGTTTACTATTATACCATTTCCCGGTTGTCCAATATCCCCGGTGATCTGGATAATGGGGGCATTGCCGGATCATACATCGGGCTTTTCCTGCTGGGGGCTGTTTTTGCCGCCATAGGTAGCTGGTCATCCTCCATCAGCAATAATCCGGTAACCGCATTCCTGGTGGCTGCATTTTGCTGCTTTTTTATTTACTGGGGATTCGACGCCATCAGCAAACTGCCGGTTTTCCTCTCCGGTGCAGATTATTATATTGAGATGGCCGGAATCCGTTTTCATTATGACTCTATCAGCCGGGGGGTGGTTGATTCCAGGGATCTGATCTATTTCTTCAGTGTAATACTGATCTTCCTCTCGATGACCCGGATCAGTCTAACCCTTAAAAAATCCTGAATACGCCTCATCATGAATAAGGGCCCTGGTGGAAAAAAAAGATGGATTCCCGGCTTCATTGGAATGGTTGCTGCGCTGGGCTTTCTCAATGTCCTGGCATACCGGCTCCACGTCCGCCTGGACCTGACCGCGGAAAAAAGATTTACCCTTTCCCCGGCTACCCGTTCTTTATTGAAGCATCTGGACGGAGTCGTGCATGTCAAAGTTTTCCTGAAAGGGAAATTCCCTGCCGGGTTCAGGCAGCTGAGTGAATCCACAAGGCAGATCCTGCAAGAATTCCGGCAATCAGCTAACGGACACCTGGATTATACCTTTGTAACCCCCGGGAAGCACCTGAATGATACGGCCCGCGCAGCTTTGTATGACAGCCTCGCTGCCCGCGGTATCCAGCCCTATAACCTGCAGGTGCAGCTGAATGCCGGTGAAGGGTATTCCGAGAACCTGATTTTCCCTGGTGCCCTTGTGGATTATAAAGGAAAGGAAACAGGGGTGGACCTTTTGGAGAGCCAGGGCGGTCCGGGTGCCATGCAGGCATTGAATAATGCAGACGCCCAGCTGGAATTTAAGTTTGCCAACGCGATTTACCAGCTGCAGCAAAAACAAAAGCCCCTGGTCGGCTATATGCTGGGCAATGGGGAGCCCCTGGGACCGGAGGTGTATGATGCCCTCAATATTCTCCAGCAAAATTACCAGTTGGATACCATTGACCTGTCAGGTGATCCCTATATTCCGCCGCAGTTCAGCGCTGTGCTTTTCCTCGGACCCCAGGACCCCTTTAGTGATTCAGAAAAACTGAAGATCGACCAGTATGTGATGCACGGAGGTAAAGTGCTCTGGTTCCTCAATATGGTGAATGCCTCCATGGACAGCCTTCGTAACAAGAACAGCTTTGTGGCTTTTGACAAGGGGCTGAACCTCCAGGATTTGCTTTTCACCTATGGAGTAAGGATCAATGCTGACTTACTTCAGGACCTGCAAAGTGACGCGATCCCATTGACTGTGGGATCTGCAGGTGGAAAACCCCAGATACAGCTGGTCCCCTGGCCTTATTTCCCCATCCTGACCCCTGTTTCCGATCACCCGATAGTCAAGAATATGGATCCGGTACTTTGTCATTTTGTGAGTTCAATCGATACGATCGAGGGTGCTCGTGTCCGGAAAACCATTTTATTGGCCACTTCCACCTACAGCCGTTCCCTGGGCACCCCATCCATCGTTTCCTGGGAGAGTGTGAAGCTCGCTCCCCGTCCTGTTGATTTTCACCACCAACCCATACCTGTGGCCGTGTTGCTGGAAGGAAAGTTTCGCTCCCTTTACCGGAACCGGTTTGATGCCGCAACCATTGCCCGGCTGAACACCGTCTTTCCCGCCCCGTTCCTGATGAAAAGCGGAGAAAACCGCATGATCGTAGCCTCATCAGCCAGTCTGATCACCAATGCCTTCACGCAGAAGGAAGGTCCCTTGCCGATGGGGATGAATCGCTATACCCATTACCAGTTCGCCAACCGGGAATTCTTCCTCAACTGCATGGAATACCTTGCCGGCAATAAGGCTATCCTCTCCACCCGGACCAAGGATTTCCGGCTGAGACTGCTGGACAAAACCCGGGTGACCGCCGAGAAGCTGCGGTGGCAGGTCATCAATCTGGTCTTTCCGGTTCTCCTGGTCCTGTTATTTGCTATGGTATACCGGTATGCCAGGGACCGCAGATATTCCTTTTGAATCCTTTATCCTGAATCCGGACCAAAGATGGCCAATTCCAATAGCTGCTGGCAGATCTGAAACCGGAAAATGACCCATCTCAGAAATAACCGACATTTGCCATTCGTTAAATTCGTCCCGTGAAATACAGTATCGAACAGATCAGCCAGGTCGTTAAGGGAATACTGCTGCAAAAAGCTTCGGACAATCCGGTAGAACATATCCTGCTGGACAGCCGCAAACTGACCTACCCTTCCGTATCGGTTTTTATTTCCATTGTCACCGAACGGAGGAATGGTCACCGGTTTATTGAAGACCTGTATAAAAAAGGGGTCCGTCATTTCATCATCAGTGATGAGATCCCTTATCAACAATACCCGGATGCCAATTTTATCCAGGTGAAATCGACCATGGCGGCCCTGCACCTGCTTACTGCCTTTCACCGCAGCCAGTTCCGGATCCCGGTGATCGGGATAACCGGCAGTAACGGAAAGACGATCGTCAAGGAATGGCTTTACCAGTTGCTTCAGGAACAATACCAGATTGTTCGCAGCCCCAAAAGCTACAATTCCCAGATCGGGGTCCCCCTTTCAGTTTGGTTGATGCAACCCAACCATCAGTTGGCCATATTTGAGGCCGGCATTTCCCAGCCAGGTGAAATGACCAATCTGGAGCGGATCATCCGTCCGGAAATCGGGATCTTCACCAATATCGGTGAGGCCCATAATGAAGGATTCCTGAATGTACGCCAGAAGATCAACGAAAAGCTGGTGCTGTTCACCCACTCCAAGGTGCTGATCTATTGCAGGGATTATCCGGAACTCAATGAATGCATCGCGCAGTTCCTTAACCAGGTCAGAAAAACCAGCCCGGGAGAAAAGACCTCCTCCCTCCGGCTATTCCCCTGGTCTGCCAAAACGGATACTGATCTCAGGATCACTGCGGTGAATAAATCGGGAAACCATACCCGCATAGAAGCATTGTACCTGGGCGATCCCCTGGAAATCCGGATTCCTTTCCAGGATGAAGGGTCTGTCGAAAATGCCATCCATTGCTGGTGCCTGTTGCTATACCTGGGTATGGACTCCGCAAAGATCCGTTCGCGCATGGAACAGCTGGGAAATATTGCCATGCGGCTCGAACTTAAGCAGGCGATCAATCATTCTTCCCTGATCAATGACAGTTACAATTCCGATCTGGGGTCCCTGACCATTGCCCTTGATTTTCTGCAGCAGCAAAAGCAACACCCCCAGAAAACCCTGATTCTGAGCGATATCCTCCAGAGCGGAAAACCGGAAACTCAGTTATATGGCGAAGTGGCCGACCTGCTGATGAAAAAGAAGGTGCACCGGCTGATTGCCATTGGTCCGGGGATTTCCGGGGAAAAGCAAGCCTTTCTGCAAAATACCCACCTGAAAAGTCATTTTTTCCCATCGACGGAAAGTTTTATCCATCAATTCTCCCCCCAGGATTTCAGGGATGAAACAATCCTGTTGAAAGGAGCCCGGATCTTTGAATTTGAACGCATCAGCAAGCTGCTGGAGCGCAAAGTGCACCAGACTGTCCTGGAGGTCAATCTGAGCGCTATTTCAGAAAACCTGACCCTGTACAGGTCCCTGCTTAATCCATCTACCCGGATCATGGTCATGGTCAAGGCTTTTTCTTATGGAAGCGGCAGCTATGAAATCGCCAACCTCCTGCAGTTTCACGGGGTAGACTGGCTTGCCGTAGCCTATGCGGATGAAGCAGTGGATCTCCGGACGGCGGGGATCACCATTCCGATCATGGTCATGAACCCTGAACTCGCCAGTTTTGATGCCATTATCCGTTGGAAACTGGAACCTGAGATCTATTCCCTGAACCAGCTTAGTCAATTCTCCCTGGTCTTGAAAAAAACCACACTCCGCGATTTTCCCGTGCACCTCAAACTGGATACCGGAATGCACCGGCTGGGGTTTGATCCGGCTGACATGAATGCCCTGTCGCAACAACTTAAGGAACAGGACCAGATTAGGGTGGCTTCTGTATTCAGTCACCTGGCTGCTGCAGAGAATGCCGGCGAAGATGGATTCACCCGAAGTCAGGTCAATCTGTTTATTCAGATGAGTGATATGCTCATCCAGACCCTGGGTTACCCCGTGATCCGGCATATTGCCAATACCTCGGCCATTGAAAGACATCCTCAACTGCAGTTTGATATGGTTAGGCTGGGTATTGGCCTGTACGGAATAGATACGGCCCATGTCATGCAGGACAATCTCCGGCTTGTCAGCACACTGAAGACCTCGGTGGCACAGGTGAAGAACCTGGGTCCGGGGGAAACCGTGGGTTATGGCAGGAAGGCCCGGCTGGATAAGTCTGCCCGCATTGCCACAGTCGCCATCGGCTATGCTGACGGATATCCCCGCAGGCTGGGTAATGGTATAGGATATATGCTGGTCAACGGGCAGCCGGCCCGGGTGATCGGGAATGTCTGTATGGATATGCTCATGCTGGATGTCAGTCATATCCCGGATGTGAAGGAAGGCGATGAAGTCATCGTATTCGGAAAGGAACTTCCGATTGAAACCCTGGCTGATCTGGCCGGGACCATCCCTTATGAGATCATCACCAATATCTCCCAGCGGGTCAAACGGGTTTACTTTGAGGAATAAGGACTATCGGACAAAATTCACCACCAGGTGATGTACCGGCTTAATAGTCCGCAGGTAGGCATAGATGTCCCCCAGGTCCTCCCGGCTCATCCCCCCATAATATTGCCAGGGCATGACCGGATTATAGGCGTCTTCAGGAGCGGGACCCGGATGATAGGCAATATCCCCGAAGGCTTTAAATCGTTGAATGAAAGCTTCCTTTGACCAACTGCCGATACCGGTACTGATATCGGGAGTTATATTGGCCGAGGTAAGCTTTCCTCCTGTTCTTTCCTGAAATACCCTACCTCCGGCAAAATCCATCCCCGGTATATTTTTGTCTTTCAGGGCCGGCGTATGACAGTCGGCACAGACGCCCATATTGACCAGGTATTTGCCATAGCCCACGGAGTCCGAACGCAGTGGCCTGGGATGATAATGGTATTTAGCAGGAATGGTGTTCATGATTAAATTTATGGGGAAATCCACTGAAGTGGGCAGGTTGACCATTTTAACCGGTTTAATAGACCGGATGTAGGCGATGATGGAATACAGGTCCTCTGTATCCATCTGGGCATACTGAAGATAGGGCATCAGGGGAAAAAGGGCTTTCCCCTCCTTGGTCACGCCCATGGTTATCGCCCTGAATAGGTCCCCGTCGGTCCAGCTCCCTAATTTATACGGCGTGATATTCCTGGATATGATCGTCCCGGGGAATCCATCTTCCCGGCCAAATACCTCCCCGCCTCCGCCTTCCACACTTAAACGAATCGGACTGCCGAATAAAGTAGTGTCCTTCATCGAGTGACAGTACAGGCAACCAGCCACATGGTTAACCAGGTATTTTCCCCTCATCAGGCGAAGGGGGGTACGGGCGATGGTAATATCAGGGGAGGGGCCGACATTGGGCAGCGCGAATTTCACATAGGCCAATATGCCGGCAATGATGATCACGATGACCAGCAAGCCATACATAATGATCCTGAAAAACTTTTTCATTATAAATGATTATGTGGTTAGGGATAAAAGAAAAGAGGTTCAACCAGGATTTGCGGTAGAAAAATATTAACAAAAATTTGAAGTTTCAAATTTTTGTTAATATTTCAAAGGCGTTTAGGGGATAAACCGGGTAACAGCATGATCCACTGGCTTTACCGTATGTAAATAGGCATAGATCGCAGCGATATCCCCGGATTTCATGCCCGCAAAAAAGGTCCAGGGCATGACAGTATTATAGGTATCCGGGGAAATGATCCGGGGCTTAAAACAACTGTCGGCAAAAGATTTAAACCGGTGGATGAAATCCATCCGGGTCCAGGCCCCAATGCCTGTAGCAAGATCGGGGGTGATATTGGCTGCACTCACGATCCCACCGGTCGCTAAGGGAAATTTATCTCCTCCGGAAAAATCTTCATTATGGCAACCTGCGCAATTAGCCATCAGTACCAGGTACCTGCCATATTTTACCTGATCTTTCCTGGAAGGTCTCGGATGAAAGTCCGGTTTGCGGGGCAGGGTATTGATCTCCCAGTTCATTGGAAAATCCGCCCGGGATGGGGCAATCTTTTTGGGAATCCCAGGCAAAGTGCGGATATAAGCGATTATATCATAAATATCCCCAGTATCCAATTGTCCGTAATTCAGGTAAGGCATTGCCGGATATAAGGCTTTACCGTCCCTCCTCACGCCACAGGTAATGGCCCGGAAAATTTCGCCGTCGGTCCAATGGCCCAGGTGATAGGGAGTAATATTCTTGGCCACAAAACGTCCGGGAAGACCCTTTGTCTCGTCAAATATTTCCCCGCCCTCTCCCTGGGTTCCCCGAACTACCGGCCCTGCTTCCAGATGGAGGTTCCGGTCAGAATGACAATCCATGCACCTGGCCACATGCCAGACCAGGTACCTTCCCCTGGCTAATCTTACCGGGCTGGGGGCTATTTTCAAATCCGGAGCTTCCCCCACATCCGGAAGGACAAATTTCAGGTAGACCAGGAAGACCAGGGCGGCCACAATGGCGAAAAGGGATATATAAAAACTGATTTGCAGCCATTTCCGGTGCATCGGTATTCATTTATCTGCAGGTGGAATCCTGCAGGTTAAATAATGCGCTTTGAAAAAAGGGCCAACGACAAATAAGTATGAGTTAGCCCGGGAAAAAAGAACGGCCCTTATAGCCTTATTCATCAGCAGGCCATCATTTTCCATTTCACGATGTATTAATTCAAATTTCTGTTACTGCACCCGGATATTCGTATTATTTTCTGCATTAATTATCCACATGGCAATAAAGGGGAATAAGAGAAATTTGATCCGAGGGGTTTGTCCCATGGCCACCCGGGATATGCGCAATCATGACCGGCTGATCAACTTTTGGGCGGTATGACCCGGGTTAACCGGAACCGGTCTCCATCAAATAATCCCTGATCGCTGAGTTTCAGGTGCGGGATAACCAGCAGGGCCATGAACGACAAGGTCATAAAAGGCGCCTGCAGGGTACTTCCCATGGCCTTAGCGGCCGTATCGAGCGCAGTATACTTTTCAGCCACGGCATAACCATCTGCACCTGACATGATGCCGGCAATGGGGAGGGGAAGCACCCACCTCCGCTCCCCGTCAATGATGCAAATGCCTCCCTTATGTTCAATAATGGTATTCACGGCTGTACAAAGACTCCCGGTATCTGTTCCCACGGCAATAATATTATGGCTGTCGTGGGCAACCGAAGAAGCAATCGCACCTCTTTTTAATCCGAAATTCCGGATGAATGCCACCTGCGGGGGTGCATCCTGGTACCGGTTTACGACTGATAGCCGGAGAATGTCACTGGCAGGGTCTTCAATCACCCTGTCCTGAAAAACCTTCAGAGTCCCCAGTCCAGCGCCGGTCACCAGTTGTCCATCGAGGGCCTCAATCACATTTACCTGGATGTCCCTGTCCGGACCCGGGGCAATCAAATCAAAATCCTCGGGCCGCCGCAGGCTGCACCGGAAATGGTTCAGCGCCACCACCGGTACCGAACGGATAGCGGTCTGTCCTGCGGATGCCACGGGTATTCCTGCAATATAAGTCGCCAGCACCTCCATCCGCTTCAGGTCCTTCACCACGATGAAATCTGCTGGATCCCCCCTGCGAACCAGCCCTATATCCAGTCCATAATGTATCACGGGATTTATACAGGCAGCTTGCAACACGGAGAACAGGTCCAGGCCAAGGTCCAATGCTCTTTTCACGAGCAGATTGATATGTCCCTTAACCAGGCTGTCCGGATGCTTGTCATCACTGCAAAACATCATCCGCGTCGGATAATCCGGCAGCAAGCCGATGAGTGCATCAAAGTTTTTGGCTGCGCTCCCTTCGCGGATCAGGATTTTCATTCCGCATTCCAGCTTGTCCATCGCTTCTTCCCTGGTGAAACATTCATGGTCCGTGCTGATGATCACTTCTCCTTCCGGTTTCCCTCCCCGGATATATTTTGCGGCATCAACACCCCTCAGGCCGGGGGCATGCCCGTCAACAGGTTTATGATGACTTCGGGCAGATGCCAGCTTTAGCATCACTTCTTCATCCCCGTGAAGCACCCCGGGGAAGTTCATCATTTCACTCAGGTAGCCGATATCGGGCCTGGAGAGCAGACTGTCCACCTGGTCCGCATCAATCCTGGCACCTGCCGTTTCAAAAACCGTTGCCGGCACACAGCTTGGAGCGCCGAAGCAGAATTTGAAAGGCACCTGCCGCCCATTGTCCAGCATGAATTCAATGCCTTTCAAGCCCAGGACATTGGCAATTTCATGAGGGTCGGAAACCGTACCTACGGTACCATGCACTACAGCAAGCCGGGCAAACTCCGAAGGAACCAGCATGCTGCTTTCCACATGAACATGCGAGTCAATGAATCCGGGCATGATGTATTCATCCCTGGTTTTTCCGGTCGCTGTAACGGAAGCAATCCGGGATCCTTCCACCATAACTGACGCCGGATAGATTCGCCGGCTATGCACATCCACCAGGTTACCGCTCACTGTAAATTTTTCCATATCAGGGTATTTAAGGTTTCAAGACATTAAACTGAACCGATTTTTCAGCAGACAGCTGACCATCCATATCCATCACGGAAATCGACATCAGGTAATTCCGGGATGGGAGGATGGCATAAGCAGAACCGCGTCCCCCACCGCTGAGCAACGCCCGCCCATGATCGAGCGGAAGCAGAAATTTATGGTATCTTTTGTGGAGCCCGAGGAAGCGGGTATCCTGGAGGATGATGGAGGCAAAAAAAGGTCCCTTTCCTGAAACGGATACCTGACAAATCACTTCCCCATGGGCACTGCGAAACAACCGGGGCTTCCCGGAAATGACCGGGGCGGCGGAATGGATATCATGCTGTTTGATGACCCAGCTATGGGGTCCGGACTCCCCATCAATAGCGGAATCTGCATGGAGTATATATCGGATGCCCGTTTGCGGAAAGAACTCCGGTTTCAGGATGATTTCATTGGTCCGGTACGCCCCTTGGTGAAATTGCTCGGGTAAGAGCGGCAATTTCATGAAACCGGACTGCAGATAAATGGTTTCTTTTCCCTCGACCAGGGATTGCAGATACTTCATGTCACTGCCCCATGCCCGGATAATGATCAGAGAATGGCTGTCCATACTGTCCCCTTGCGGATAAAGGATAATGTTTTTTGATAGATGCTGGCCATACCCGGTCGGGATCCCCCAGCATGTCAAAGACAGGCAAAGCACACCCCAAAATGGATTCATGGAAGGGCAAGGTTATGGCAAACAGGAATTTTCCCGTAATATTCAATCCAGGTCAAGGCAAATTTCCCACCATCTTACCGGGGTCAACCCAGTCATCAAATTGTTCGGCAGTAAGGTATCCCAGTTCCACTGCAGACTCCTTCAGGGTTTTACCTTCCCGGTGCGCCTTTTGGGCAATTTCCGCTGATTTGTAATAGCCAATCCTGGTGTTCAAAGCGGTAACCAGCATCAGGGAATTATCCAGATTCCTGCGGATATTTTCTTCTATGGGCTCGATGCCCAAGGCACAACGGTCATTGAAAGATACGCATACATCCCCGATCAGCCTTCCGGAATGAAGGAAGTTGAAGATCATTACCGGCTTAAATACATTGAGTTCAAAATGCCCTGTAGCTCCGCCAATATTAATGGCTACATCATTGCCCAGCACCTGGGCAGCCACCATGGTCATGGCCTCACACTGAGTGGGATTGACCTTGCCGGGCATAATTGAACTGCCTGGCTCATTTTCGGGTATGCTGATTTCCCCGATGCCACAACGGGGGCCAGAACTCAGCATCCGGATATCATTGGCGATCTTCATCAGGCTGACCGCAATGGTCTTTAGTGCCCCATGTGCTTCCACAATGGCATCATTTGCGGCCAGGGACTCAAATTTGTTTTCCGCCGTCACAAATGGAAGGCCGGTCAGCCCGGCTATCCGCCGGGCAACATTTACCGCATAGCCCGGGGGGGTATTGACCCCGGTGCCCACAGCAGTGCCCCCCAAGGCCAGTTCATACAAATGGGCCAGGCTGTATTGTATCGCCCTGGTGCCATGGTCCAGTTGGGAAACATATCCGCTGATTTCCTGGCCAAGGGTCAACGGGGTGGCGTCCATTAAATGCGTCCTTCCTATCTTGACTGTTTTGCTGAAAGCAATGGACTTCGCCTGCAGGGTGTCGTGTAGCTTTTTAATTCCGGGAAGGGTGATCCCCGTCAGCATCATGCAGGCGGCGATATGCATGGCGGTAGGGAAGGTGTCATTAGATGACTGCGACATGTTTACCTCGTCATTCGGCAGCAGGCTTTTTTCCTTATCTGTGAGACTTCCCCCATTCAACACATGTCCCCGGTTAGCGATCACCTCATTCAAATTCATATTGGACTGGGTACCCGAACCGGTTTGCCAGACGACAAGGGGAAACTGGTCATCCAGTTTCCCTTCAAGGATTTCTTCGCAGACCCGGCAGATCAGCGCAGCCTTCTGGGCAGATAATACTCCTGCTTCCGAATTGATCTGGGCTGCGGCTTTTTTCAGGTAGGCAAAGGCCCTGATGATCTCCGGGGGCATCCGGCTGATCTCCGGAGCAATCGGAAAATTTTCCAGGGAGCGTTGGGTCTGTGCGCCCCAGTACACCTGTGCCGGCACCTTCACTTCACCCAGGGTATCCTTTTCAATCCGGTATTCCATGTCAGCAAAATTAAGATTTTAAACCTAAGAAAATCGCCGGGAATTGCAGATTGCCCTGTCTGGGGGCACCTGATTAATCCATCACCGGAATTCCCCCGAATGCCTTTCCCTGCCTCAGGTTCCGGAAAATACGGGTGGACGCTTCGCCAGAAAAGCGGCGACCTCTTCATGGGCATCCGAAGTGCCAAAACACCTGCCGAATGCCTGTATTTCATGGTCATATCCCTGGATATTACTACATGCCGCATTGACACAGGCAATGACGGAAGAAACCGCCTGTGGTGCCCGGGAAAGGATATTGCTCAGCAAGTCATTGGCCACATCATGCAGGGCCGGAAATGGCACCACATGGCTGACCAGTCCGATCCGGTGGGCTTCCTCTGCCCGGATGGCCTCCCGTCATCAGCAGTTCCAGGGCCTTACCCCGGCCAACCAGGGCTACCAGCCGGCTGGCACCCCCGTAACCAGGAATCAGCCCCAGGCTGACTCCAGGCTGGCCAAGACAGGCCGTATCTGAAGCAATACGCAGATGACTGGCCATGGCCAGTTCACTACCTCCTTCCAAAGCATACCCTTTTCCCGCAACAATGACTGGTTTAGGGCAGCCAGTGATCCGGTCAAAAACGTTCTCCTTTTCCTCTTCGGGCCAGGGCTGCCCCATCTATTTCATTAAGCCCTTGGAATTCAGAGATATCTGCACCTGTCACAAAAGCAGTTTCTCCGGCACCGGTAATTATTGCGGCTTTTATACCCGGGTCCTTGTACAGTTCACCGATGACCCGGGATAGTTTATCGATGACTATCGCATTGAGGGCTTTCATTTTATCCGGACGATTTACCGTTATCGTCAGGATGCCTTGCTTTAAATTGGTCAGCAAAGTCTGATACTTAGTATAAGTATGGGGACAATATTTTCCAGGAAAAAATCAATAAGGTCTGTTTCGGGCCACCCATTCCCGGATATAAAGCACGATCTCCCTGGTAGGGGTTTCCGGGGGGAAAAGCCTTCCGACCCCGATTGCGTTCAGGTCCTGCATATCTGCTTCCGGAATGATACCGCCCCCGGTAACCAGGACATCCTTTAATTGCTTTTCGGCCATCAGGTGGATGATTTTAGGGAAAACAGTATTATGTGCGCCGGAAAGTATACTGATACCAATAGCGTCCACATCTTCCTGAAGGGCTGTGTTCACCACCATTTCCGGTGTCTGCCGTAGCCCTGTGTATATGACTTCCATGCCAGCATCCCTTAAGGCGGATGCAATGATCTTGGCCCCCCGGTCATGCCCATCCAGGCCAACTTTGGCAATCAGCACACGTATGGGGCGATCCATATGGAATAATATTTAACTGGAATAAGTCAAAATACCTCGTGAAATTAATTCAAAAAGTCTATCAACCTATTTTAGCAGCAATACGATGGGACAGCCTGAATATGATCTTACTCAGCTCCGGAGATTGAAACAGGTTCCGCTATACGCCAGCAGGCTGGGTAATTCAGGACAATATGCCGTATTTTTACAATCCGCATAACTGGATAGCACATTATGGCAAGTGAAGAAAAATCCCTGAACTTTATAGAACAGATCATTGAAGATGATATATCCAGTGGTCTCTATGGTGGCCGGGTGCATACCCGCTTCCCCCCAGAACCAAATGGGTACCTGCATATCGGCCATGCGAAATCCATATGCCTGAATTTCGGGATATCGGGGAAATACCATGGCAGAACCAATCTCCGCTTCGATGATACCAATCCGGAAACCGAAGAAACCGAATATGTGGAATCCATCAAGGAAGATATCCGGTGGCTGGGATTTACCTGGTCGGAAGAACATTTTGCCTCCGATTATTTTGAACAACTTTATGGATTTGCTTTGCAACTGATTGATCAGGGGCTGGCCTATGTGGATGATTCCAGTCCGGATGAGATTGCTGCTGCCAAAGGTGCTCATACCGAAGCCGGCAAGGAAAGTGCTTTCCGGTCCAGGGAACCGGCTCAAAACCGCCGGATGTTTGAACAGATGCGAGCCGGGAAATACCGGGACGGGGAAAAGGTACTCCGGGCAAAAATCGACATGTCTTCCCCAAACATGCACCTGAGGGACCCCATCATCTACCGGATCAAACATTCCAGCCATCACCGCACCGGAAACAAGTGGTGCATCTATCCCATGTACGATTTTGCGCACGGGCAGAGTGACAGCATTGAACAGATCACCCATTCCATCTGTACCCTGGAATTTGTGGATCACCGGCCACTCTACGATTGGTTCATAGCCCGGCTGGGCATTTTCCCTTCCAGGCAGTTTGAATTTGCCCGGCTGAACATGACCTATACCCTCATGAGCAAAAGGAAGCTGCTTCAACTGGTCAACCAGGGCTTTGTCACCGGATGGGATGATCCCCGCATGCCCACCATCTGTGGCCTCCGCAGGAGAGGCTTCACCCCGGAAAGCATCCGGGCTTTTTGTGAAAAGATCGGGGTGCAGAAGCGGGATACCCTGATAGATTACAGTTTACTGGAATTCTGTATCCGCGAAGACCTGAACAAGAAGGCAAACCGGGTGATGGTGGTATTGGATCCCGTAAAACTGGTCATTACCAACTACCCTTCAGATCAAACTGAATTACTGACTGCTGAAAATAATCCCGAAGATCCGCTGGCCGGCCTGCGTGAAATTCCGTTTACCCGCGAAATCTGGATCGAGCGGGAGGACTTTATGGAAAATCCGCCGAAAAAATTCTTCCGGCTTGGTCCAGGACTCCATGTAAGACTGAAAAATGCCTATATCATCCAGTGTCAGAATTTCATCAGGGATGGTCATGGGCAAATCCATGAAATCCACTGCACTTTCTTCCCGGAAAGCCGGAGTGGCAAAGACACCAGCGGACTGACAGTCAAAGGTACCCTTCACTGGGTCAGCATTCCTCATGCAAAAACAGCTGAGGTCAGGCTTTATGACCGACTTTTCCGGGTAGAAGAACCAGGCAACGGGGAAGGGGTTTTCACCAATGAACTTAATCCGGAATCCCTGCAGGTGATATACAGGGCTTTTACAGAACCATCCGTTGGGCTCGCGCGGCCGGGGGACTGCCTGCAATTCATCAGGAAAGGGTATTTCTGTGTAGATAAGGATTCCGGGACAGACAACCTTATTTTCAACCGGACCGTCACCCTGAAGGATAACTGGGCAAAATCTGCAGCAAAAAAATCCTAATCTTTTAGCATTTCCCGGATCTTGGAGATCAGCTCAGCCCTCGTAATCGGTATTCCCATAATCTTGTTATAGGGCTTGGCATTCACCAAAAACTGGTCCCGGATGATCTTGATCAACTGTCCGTTATTGATCTCAGGTATCAGTACCTGTTCATACCGTTGCAGCAATGCTCCCAGATTACGGGGAAATGGACGCATATATTTGAGATGGGCATGGGCAACAGCATATCCTTCTGACAACGCATCAATGACTGCGCTTTTAATAGCCCCATAGGTGGATCCCCAACCCAGTACGAGCAGCTTGCCTTCTTTTGGCCCGTTATCAATGTCCTGAAGGGGGATATCTTCCGCTATTTTGTCCACCTTTTGCTGTCGGATCTGCACCATCAGCTGGTGGTTTTCCGGATCATAGCTCACATTGCCGGTAATGTGCTGCTTTTCCAATCCGCCGATCCGGTGCTCCAGGCCTGGAGTTCCGGGTATGGCCCAGGGTCGGACCAGATTATCATCCCGCTGATAAGGAAGCAGCTGTGCTTCATCGGGTCCAAGTTCCTTTTTAAAGCTGACCCTGATTTCCGGCAAATCCGCGGACTGGGGGAAACGCCAGGGTTCAGCCCCATTGGCGATATATCCGTCGCTCAGCAGGATCACCGGAGTCATATGGGTGACCGCAATACGCAAAGCTTCAAAGGCCATGTTAAAACAGTCGCTTGGGGTACTGGCCGCCAGGACGGGCATTGGGCATTCCCCGTTCCTTCCATAATATGCCTGCAGGAGGTCAGACTGTTCGGTTTTCGTGGGTAATCCGGTAGATGGCCCTCCCCGCTGGATATCGCAGATCAGCAGGGGGATCTCCAGCATGACAGCAAGTCCCATTGCTTCAGCCTTAAGGGCCAGGCCGGGTCCTGAGGTGGTGGTTATCCCCAGATGCCCTCCATAGGACGCCCCAATGGCTGCGCTGATCCCCGCAATTTCATCTTCCGCCTGGAAGGTGCGCACTCCGAAATTTTTGTATTTGCTGAGTTCATGGAGGATATCGGAAGCCGGCGTGATCGGATAGGATCCCAGAAACAGGGGTAACCCCGATTTCCGGGAGGCTGCAATCAGCCCATACACCAGGGCCTGGTTACCCGTGATGCTGCGGTAGGTACCCGGATCCATCCTGGCTTTTTCCACCCGGTAACGGGTGGTGAATGTCTCTGTGGTATCCCCATAATTATACCCGGCACGGAGCACCCGGAGATTACTCTCCAGGATTACCTGGTTTTTACCGAATTTTTCCTTCAGGAAATTCGTGGTATTCTCCATCTCCCGGTTATACATCCAGTACAGGAACCCCAATACGAACATATTCTTTGCCCGGTCTTTTTCCTTGGTGCCCATGTCCAGTTCCTTCAGTGCCTCCCTGGTGAGTTTGGTCACATCGATCCTGAATACCTCATACCCTTCCAGGGAATGGTCTTCCAGGGGATTGGAACCTTCCGGATAATTGGCCAGGCGGAGATTTTTTACATCAAATCCCTCCGTATTCACAATGATCCTGCCCCCTTTTTTCAGGCTCCTCAAATTGGTTTTCAGGGCAGCTGCATTCATGGCTACAAGCACATCACAGGTATCACCGGGAGTGTAAATGCGGTTAGATGAAAAATGGAGCTGGAAGCCGCTAACTCCGGGCAGGGTGCCCTGGGGAGCACGGATTTCAGCCGGGAAATCAGGAAAAGTGGACAGATCAATGCCTAATAGCGCGGTATTATTAGTGAACTGGGTTCCGGTCAGCTGCATACCGTCGCCGCTATCTCCTGCAAATTTGATCACCACATCCTCAATTTGCTTTACAATTGATGCTGACATGAAATTCTGCTGAATTTTGATATAACCTGCAAAATTAAGAAAATTATAACGGAAAAAGTAATCCTGAGCAGGGGGATGAGGCAAAAAATCGGGGAAATTTTCCTATATTTGAGGCCTATTTTTTAACTTGTTTTAACCTATAAAATGACTTTTATATGGCACTCCTGAATTCCGGATCCACAAATCCAGCACTCCGTCAGCGCATTTTTGAGAATCACCCCCTGGCTGCCGGCCAGGAAGCCATGACCTTCACCGGGACCATCAACAAGTTCATGTTCATGTTCCTGATGCTGGTGGCTTCTTCCATTTATTCCTGGAATGCATATTCACGTGGGGCAAACATCGCTCCCCTGCTAGTGATAGGATTGGCCGGCGGACTGATCCTTGCTGTGGTTATCTCTTTTAAAAAGGAATGGTCCCCTTATCTGGCTCCGGCATATGGGCTTTTAGAAGGTCTATTTGTGGGTGCTATTTCCGCTTACCTGAACAATGCGTTCCGGCTTAAAGCTCCTTTTATCGTCATGCAAGCCGTGCTGTTGACTTTCGGCGTAGTCATCGCCATGTTAATCCTCTATAAGACCGGGATCATCAAGGTGACTAACCGGTTCGTAACCATTGTCATCGCCGCCACTGCCGGGATTGCCTTTTTTTACCTGCTGACGATCGCCCTTCAGTTTTTTCATATCCAGATTCCATTCGTATACGGAAGCAGTAACATCGGTATCATATTTTCCCTGGTAGTGGTCGGTATCGCCGCCATGAATCTGGCCATTGATTTTGCCATGATCGATCAGGGCGCTCAAAATGGTGCCCCGAAATACTTCGAATGGTATTGCGCATTCGGGCTGATGGTCACCATTGTCTGGCTCTATATCGAAATCCTCCGGTTACTGACAAAATTATACAGCCGGAAATAAGGCGGAATCTGCCTGATATGATTACCCTGCTTCCCGGATTGCAGCCTTTTTCATCTGGTACCCGGTTTTTCAGCGCTCCTTTCCAGGTATTACTATAGAAATGCAGGGCTGAACCTGTCGATTCCGGACAAGATTATCCTGGATGGTTTGTGATGAATCTCGCCTGCCTGTCTATTGATCCATGACCAGCACGGCGGCTCCCTGAAATTTTCCATTTTTCAGATCTGCAAGGGCTGAATTAGCCTGTTCCAGGGGATAAAACCGGGTTTGTGTATTGATGTTCACTTCAGCCGATATTCCAAGGAACGCTGTTGCATCCTTCCTGGTGAGATTGGCAATGGAGCGAATACTCCTTTCTTCCCAAAGGATATCGTAGGGAAAGGAGGGAATATCGCTCATATGGATGCCTCCGCATATCACTACTCCTCCTTTGTCCACATCTTCAAGTGCCTTGGGAACCAGGTAGCCTGGGGAAGCAAAAATGATGGATGCATCCAGTTTAAGGGGAGCTTTCTGAGTTGATCCACCTGCCCAGCTGGCTCCCAGTTTCCTGGCAAAATCCTGTGCCTCTAAATCTCCGTCCCGGGTAAATGCATAAATATTTTTATGCTGATGACGGGCAATCTGAATAAGGATTTGTGCAGCTGCTCCGAAACCATAAAATCCGATATTCTCCGCCCCGTCACCGATCATGCGGTAGGCCCGGTATCCGATAAGCCCGGCACAGAGCAGGGAGGCTTTCGAAAGATCCTGAAATAATGGAGGTAATGGAATACAAAACGGCTCAAAGGCAACCATATATTCGGCATACCCTCCGTTCATGGTATAGCCCGTGAATAAAGCGTTCTCACAAAGATTTTCCCGTTCACCGAGACAATACCTGCAAGTACCACAGGTATACCCCATCCAGGGAATTCCCACCAGATCGCCTACTTTCAACCGTACCGCCTGCTCTCCCCTGCGCACCACTATCCCGATAACTTCATGTCCCGGGATCAGCGGAAGCTCCGGCCGGGTCAGTTCTCCTTCGGTGATATGCAGGTCGGTCCTGCAGACACCACAGGCTAGTATCTTCACCAGCACCTGATTCGCAGCAGGATCCGGTACCGGCACTGTCCTATAAATCAGGGGTTTCCCCACTGCTTCAAGCACCATGGCATGCATGCTTGGGCTTATTCCCATACAGGTTGGCCTGTTATCCGGTCAGCAGAATTAAAAAATATCTCCTCAGGCATAGTTAAGTTCATGTCGAACCGGATTCACCCTTTTTTCACTTTGGACAAACTGTTCCAGAATCCTTTCAAATGCGGCAAGGAAGGCAGAATCCCAACGAAAGGATATGTCAGTTTCAATAAAGGTCCTGTTGTCCCCATCAATCTTGATATATACTTTCTTTTTCCCCTGTTCCATTGGCTGAAGCCTCAGTTCAAAATATTCAACTTCTATACCAGATTTTTCCAGAATTTCCAGATTTCCGATGGCCAGTCTCATCAGGGAAATGGCTATATCCTGACTGGCCATTTCCAGGTGGAAATTCAGGGTGATATTGCTGTTCATTGCCATTAAATTTTATGCTGAAAAAAGAGATTTCTCCACTAAGTCATCTGGGACCCGGGATAAACCTCAAAGCCCTGTCCAATCACCAATTACCATGCCTGATCGTTTCCAGGTTTACGTTCGGGAGACCCCAAATTCAAAAATACCACCCAGTGCTGTTAAAATCTATGACGGTGATTCCCTGCGGCTATGATTTTTGTCAGGCAGCCAGCTGACTGAAACCGGTAAGCTGGACAAATTGTATGGATATCCCGTATATCTAGCTGCACATTGCTATGTGGTCAGATGGCCCCTGACCAGGATAAGAGAAGAGGCCGGCGAGCTGATTCCTTAATCCAGTATCGGTATTGGGTCCACTTTTTCTCCGGTTTGATGGGTACCCAGGGTGCCAAAGAAATAAATGATCCTTAAAAGTACAAACAACGGAAAAAAGAGTGCGGTATAGGCAATCCATTTCCCGCCATAAAACTTCTCCATTGGCTTCAGCTTAACCATGATCAGGTACATGCAGGGGACCAGGATGAGCGTGAGGAAAGTGGCAAAGGACAACCCAAAGATCATGGACCAGCAGAGGGGAGACCAGAACACGGCACTGTCTCCGCCAAAAAAGATATGGGGATTGAACTGAGTGAACAGCGTAACAAAATTAATATTCATCCCGAATGCCAGCGGCAGCAACCCAAGGATGGTGGCAGTAGCCGTCAGGATGACCGGGGTCATCCTGGTCTTTCCTGCCTCCAGCAGGGCTTCCCTGACCGGAATTCCCTGTTTGAGCATCATGTCCGTAAATTCCACCAGCAGGATGCCATTCCTCACCACCACGCCCGCAAGGGCGACCATTCCCACCCCTGACATCACAATGGACATATCCATTTTGAAAATGGATACCCCGAGAATGACTCCAATAATGCTGAATAATACTTCGCTGAGGATGATCAGTGTTTTGGCAATCGAATTGAACAGGGAGATCAGGATGATGAAAATAAGTCCTATGGAAACCATCATGGCCGTACCCAAAAAATTCATGGTATCCTGCTGATCCTGCTGATCTCCTCCCATTTTTGCCGTGATGCCCAGGGGCAAAGGATAATTACTGATCGCTGCAGCGATGTTTTTAACCACATCATTGGCATTGTAGCCCCCCAGCACATTGGAAGAAAGGGAAATAATCCTTTTCTGGTTCTTGCGCCGGATACCGCCGTAGGTGTTGGAATAATGAATATCCGCAAACGCTGATAACGGGACCTGCCGTATAGCTCCTCCTGTGGCCATATCCCGGTATGTTTCCGTCAGTCCACGAAGCATATCTATATTATCCCGTTCATCCTTTCTCACCCGCAGCACGATGGGATAATCATTATTGGCGTTGGGATCCCGGAATCTGCTGATCTCGGTGCCGAATATGGCGGTGCGGAGATCCTGGCCGATCTGTCCGGAAGATATCCCCTGGCTGTTTGCCATTTGCCGGTTAATGTCAAAGACCAGCTCGGGCTTATTGTTATCAAAATCCGACCTGAGTTCCTCTATGCCACCGATATGCTGATCATTGATATACCGGAGCATGCCGTTGGATACGGATATCAGGGTATCCAGGTTATTACCGGTGATCTCCACCACAATCGGCTTGGCCAGGGGTGGCCCGCTGGCTTCCTGATCGACGGTGATCTGAGTCCCAGGTATCCCCTGAACCGCCTTCCTGATCTCATCCAGGTATTTGGGGGTGGAAATCCCGTGCCGTTTGTCATACTGTACAAAGGACACGGTGATCTTCCCTTTCTGGGACTGCGTGCCGAAGGCATCATCGCTGTTGGGGTCAGCGGCGCCCACGGCTACATTGGCAATGACCGAAGAGACGATGGGATTTTTCTTTCCGGTGGCATAATCAATGCCCAGCACACTGTCCACCCGGTGTTCAACGCGTTCCAGTACCCGGTTGGTGGTGGTTTGGTCGGTGCCAATGGGCATATTCAGGTAAACGTAGATGAAGTTGGGATCCGAGCTTGGGAAAAATACCACCTTGGGTCCGCGCAAATAAAACAGGACAAAAGAAGCTATGAATAGCACCACGGTGAATAAAAGCACCAAACCCGGGGATACGAGTGCCCTTTTCAGGATCTGGGAATATCCACGCTGAATTCCTGGCCATACTCTGGTCTGGAACCCCCTGACCCATTTTGACAGGAGGAACTTATATAACAAGAACAACAGCAGCATGGTGAGGATAAAATTTCCAGGACCTGCTGCATGGGAAAGATAACAGATCAGGGCAATTGCCCCGCCCACAATAAGGACCACCTTGTTACCCCGGGTAAGCTTTGGGCCGGATACTTTATCGTCGTTTTCCGCTTTCATGAAATCCGAAGCAAAAACCGGGTTGATGATATACGCTACCAATAGTGAAGCCAGCAGGGTGATAATCAGGGTGATGGGCAGGAAAAACATGAAAGATCCGACTACCCCCTTCCAGAAAGCCAGCGGAACAAACGGGGCAAGGGTGGTCAGGGTGCCCGCCAGGACAGGGAGGAAAACCTCCCCGGTGGCGATCTTGGCTGCCTGTGCAATGGGCATAGTCCCCTTGTTGAAGATCCGGTGGGTGTTCTCAATAACTACAATGGCATCATCCACCACAATCCCGAGAGCCAGCAGGAAGGAGAACATCACGATCATGTTCATGGTGAATCCAATTGCCGGCATGACCATGAATGCGACAAACATGGACAGGGGTACGGACATGGCCACAAACAGGGCATTGGTTACCCCCATGAAAAACATCAGGATGATCGTCACCAGGATGAATCCAATGATAATGGTGTTGATCAGGGAATGCAGGGTGCTGCTGGTCTGGTCCGACTGATCTCCGGTGATGACAATATGAAGGTCCTTGGGAAATGAAGTTTTTTCCATCTCATTGACTACCTTCCTGACATTGGCGGATGCTTCCAGGAGATTGGCGGCGCTCCGTTTTACCACGTTTAAGGTGATCACATTCTTCCCGTCCAGGCGGGCAAAGCTTTGCTGGGTCTTGAACGTATCCACGACAGAAGCAATGTCCTTGAGGTATACTGCCCCACCGGTAGGAGTACGGATGATCAGGTTGGCGATCTGGCTGGCAGAAGTGAATTCCTGCTTCACATCCACATCCCGCTGCTCTCCGTCCATCCGGACAAAGCCACCTGTGATGGTATGGTTCTCGTTGCCCACCGCATTCTGGATATCGGCGAAGGTGATCTTTGCTGCGGTCATTTTATCCATATCCACATTGATCTGGACTTCCCGGTCCAGCGCACCCACCTCATCCACCCGACTGACTTCTTTGAGCCCCTCAATCCGGTCTTTCAGGTCATCGGCATATCGTTTCAACTTTTTCAGGTCATAGTTGCCCGAGATATTGACATACAAAATCGGGAGATCAGACAGGTTGATGTCCTGCACATCAGGTGCCTGGGGAAGGTCCTTGGGAAATGTGGTGGATGACCGGGCCTTGTCCACAGCGTCCTTCACGTCCTGCTTTGCCTGATTGATGTTCACCCCGGTATTGAATTCCACTTTGACCAGGGAGAAGTCCTGGAAAGAGTTACTGGTAATATCCTTAAGCCCCTTGATGGACTTGCACTGCTTCTCAATCTCCCTCGTTACCAGTTTCTCCATGTTCTCCGGGGATGTTCCCGGATAGGTGGTGGACACATATATAGTAGGAATCGTGATCTCGGGAAACTGCTCTTTGGGCAGGCTGATATAGGTGAAAATGCCTACCAGGGTGATGATCACCGTAAAGATATACACGCTGGTCCTGTTGTCAATGGCCCAGCTGGAGGGCTTGAATTCCTTGGAAGCATCTTTCATACCATATGATTTTACGAAGGGCGATTTAGGCCGGCCGGAATCAATAGCTTACCCGATCGCCATTTTCCAGATCCTGATAACCAGTCACAATCAGTTTGTCTCCCGGGCTTAGACCCCTGATAACTTCCGTCTGCCCGTTATAAGTCTGACCCAATGCCACTTTCACCTTTTTGGCCACCCCGCCATCGGCGATTAATACAAAATCACCATCCGGGGTGATCTGCACCGGGTTAATGGGTATTACAATAGCTTTTTTGTTCTCATAACTGACAATCTTCACCATGGCAACCATGTTCGGCTTGAATTGTTTTTCCTTGCCCTCCAGTTGAATTTCAATATCAAATGACCGGCTGGAAGGATCAATGATCTTTCCTACGTAGGACAATCGGGTATTCAGGGTATCCGCGGCATCCGGAAAAATGACGGTCACCGGGTCACCGGTATGCACCTTATCGGCAAATGTTTCCCCCACAGACCCCTTCACCTTCATTTCCCGGGTATTCACGATCCGGATGGAAGTTGGGGTGATGGCCTCGCCCAGCCGGACATCAAAATGGTCCAATGTCCCGCTTACAGGTGCTTTGACCAGGTACATGTCTTCCTGGGATTGCTGCACTGCGATTTGTTGTTTTATATTTTCCACATTGTTCTTTGCAGTCAGCAGTTGGACCTTGGTTCCAATATTCTCCGCCCAAAGGTTTTTCTGGCGGTCATAAAGATTTTGAAAATAAGCCAGCTGGTTCTGAAGCTGGGCAAGTCCCTGGCGGATAACCTGGTCATCCAGTTTAGCCAACAGCTGCCCCTGGGTAACCCTTTGTCCCAGTTTACCATACACTCCGGTCACCACCCCCTGGGCTTCCGGCATCACATTGACATCCTCCAGGGCATCCACCTGACCAAGTATCTGGATATAATTCCTGAAATCTGTATCTCCAAGTGTCCGGACCACCACATAATTCACTTTGGAAGAATCCTTTACAGGACCAATCGAAAGCTGCAGACTGTCTATCTTCGCACTGATTTCCTTTTCCTGCAACTGTAATGCCTTAAGCTGGTCCTGCTTGCTTTTTGGCTTACAGGCGCCCAGCAGGATCAGGGGAATAAAAATTAAGCTTTTGCGTTTCATAACTTTTTTGAATTATTGTATTTTACCGTAAGCTTTCTGATAATCGATTTTAGCGATCATGGCATCATAAAGCGCATTAAAGTAATTGGTCCTGGCCGTTTCCAGATCATTTTCAGCCGTGATCACTTCGAGATTGGAACCCACGCCTTGTTCAAATTTTTTCTGTGTTGTGGTATAGACTTCCTTGGCAAGCGCCATGTTTTTCTGTTGAGATGCAATGGCCTGCAGGTCATTACGCAGATTGGAACCTGCTTGTTGTTGTTCCAGGTCAATGGATTGTTTCAATTCATCCATGGCCACTTCCATCTTGTCCACATTCAGCATAGCTTCCTCTACCCTGCTTTTACGCTCCCCTGAAGAAAAGATAGGAACATTGAGACTAAGGCCTACATAACCATAGCCATACCAGAACTGATGCGGGTTAAAATAATCAAACTGTTCGGTGGCCCTGTTGGCACCGATAACTCCATTTGCATTCAGGGTAGGGAGATAAGCCATTTTGTAACGCTTCAGGTTGTATAGATTTTCCATTTTTTCGGACTGGAGGATGGAATATTCAATTCGCTGCCCGTAACTGAACCCTGTGGTATCCGCCAGATCCGCCCTGACATCATCAAAAGTAAGGGTGTCAGTGAGCGCCAGGGATGTGCCCATGGGCATGCCCATCTGGAATTTAAGTAACTCATAACCAAGTTCCAGGGAATTCCGAAGGGAAATTTGCTGGGTTTCCAGGTTGGTGAGCTGGACATTGATCCGGTCGATGTCCAATTGCTCAGCGACCCCGTTATTATACATTTCCTGTGTTTCATGCAGGGATTCCGAGAGGGTGTGGATATTGTCACTCAACTGATTCAGCTCTTCCCGCGTCACCAGGACATTATAATAAGCCTTGGAAACATTAACCCGGGTGTCCCGCTGAGTTTCCTGCACATTTTTACGCGCCAGTTCTTCAACCGTTTTTTTCGCCTGCAGGGCTACCAGTACTGCACCATCAAAGAGGGTCTGTGAAATCGTGACGAAGCCAAGGAGATTATACTGTAGGCCAAATTCAAAGGGAGCCAGCGTGCCCTTGGGCGTCCTGCCCGTAGGGTCAAATATAGATACATCAATGAGCTGTTTTTGAATCACTAAGTTGTCGGTGAAAGAACCTGAACCGCTGATTTGCGGGAGGGCGGATCCGGTAATTTCCCTGTTCTGGGCGTCGGTGATGGCTTCATCAAGCCTGGCGCTTTTCACAGCAGTCTGATGTATCAGGGCATAATCAATGCATTGCTTCAAAGATAATTGCTGTATCTCCTGGGCGCAGGCTGCAGCGGAAGATAGCAGGGAAAATACCAGTAATGAGCCTGTTAACTGCTTGGTCAGTTTGTGCATACTGCTAATGATTTTGCAAATATTTCTGCTTATATTTTTCAATTAATCGGTGCCCTTTTACCGTGGCGACACCATAAAGGAAATGCTCCATCAATTCCCGGTGAACATGGGACATTTCAAAGCGATCCCGGGAAAAAATCCCCGGCTGGAAGCACAGCATCGAAGATTCCAAACGGAAAACGGAGAGGATATCCAGGTTGATCTCTTCCCTGTATATTTTCTGGACGATCCCGGTTTCTAAGTTTGTCCGAACCATTTTAATCAGGTAGTCATCCTTGTAATGCTGGAAAATCCGGAAAGCATCTGTATGGAATTTGTGCAATTCCAATAAAAATACCGGGTTCATATTCCTGAACAGTCCATCCAGGTAATGCATGCACAAAAACATTTCTTCGATGGCATCCCCGGCACTTTCCCGGAATGATTCGCACTTAATCCTTATCTCTGTGATCCGTTTTTCCACAGCTTCCCTGACCAACTCATCCTTGTCCGCAAAATGAGCATACAGGGTCTTTTTGGACACTCCGATATTGTTGGCTATATCATCCATCGTTATGGCCCTGAACCCATATTGCCTGAACTGGTAAAATGCAGCTTCCAAAATACGGCCTGACACCTGCACAGATTTTTCCAATGATTCCATAATAAGCTTTTCCCGTAGCGGCCGCAAAACTATGGAAACTTTTTTTATTTCAAAAGTTTCCATTAATTTATTTTAAAAGTAGGAACAGGGAACTGCACAGGCAATACTCCACCCCCTGACCGGTGCAGTAAACACGGTGAATGAAAGAAAACCGCCGGTAAACACCAAAACAGGAGTTATCAGGAAACAGGGGTGACTGGATCACCGGAATGACCAGCCGGATTGGAAGCCTGATCCTGACGATCCCACCAGGGCCACGCTCCCTTAGCATTTGATCCGCATCTTTTCTGCCAAGCCTCGCGGAATTTCTCACGTTCTTCCGGGGTCATTTTTTCAAATTTATCTTTCCAGTGCCTGCGGTAATCATACCTTCCCCTGTGTCCCCAGGTCCTGCTTCCGGGAAAACCATGAATAAGGATCCAGGCCAGCAGCAATAACCCCGTGCTCTGCCAAAAGCTCAGTGCCGGACCATGGAAAAGGCCAGGGATCAGCATGTTCCAAAGGATCATGACGATCAATCCAAACAGAGCCAGGAATACCCAGGAAATAATGATGAAGAACGGTATCTTCAACCAAAATTTTTTCGGTTTCATAAACATACATTTAAGTTTTTTGGTTATATTATTTTGTTAATCTAATTGCAGATCATCATACAGGTCTTTCAGGCGGTCCCGAAGCTGTTGAACTGCATAGCGTTTGCGGGACAACAGGGTATTTACCGTTTCACCGGTAAGCAGGGATATTTCCCGGAAGCGCTTGCCTTCCAATTCATGCATCACAAATACTTCCCGCTGGGCAGCCGGTAATTCATCCAATGCTTCATTCAATTCCGTCCAGATGACATTACGCATGTAAAGATCTTCCGGACTTTCCCCGCCATCCTGCATCAGATCTCCCAGGTAAAGGGTTGAAAAAGGATCCTCTTCATCCTCTGGATCCCATCTGTCCAGATAAACCGGCTTGTGTTTGCGGTACCAGTCTATAATCCGGTTACCTGCAACCCTGAACAGCCATGCTGCCGTCTTTTCTATTGGTTCCAGCCGCATCGCCGATACAAATCGGTACAGGACATCCTGCAGGATATCTTCCGCATCCTGCTGGTTAGCCACCCGATTGCTGATATATTGACTCAGCCGACGGCTTTCCTTACCCAGGGTATGCCGGATCAGCTCATTTTGGGATTCAGTGGACATAATCGGTATTTGGACGGTTCGGGCCATTTTCCGGAAGTTATACCCATAAAGACGGATGACCTTCCATATTATTTTAAAATCCACACTCCACTCTCCCCGCACAATTGCTCTATCTTCGCATCTTAATTTTAATTGCTATGAGAAAAAGATTTACCATTGGCCGGATCGTACAACATTTCTTCCAGGGAGTGCTTGTACTGGCTCCTATTTTATTCACCGGATATGTCATTTACTGGTTGTTTACCCGGTTGGACAACCTGGTCAGGATCCATATTCCGCATGTCGGCATCATACCTGGAATAGGTTTTCTGGTCATCCTGACAGGCATTACCATTGTTGGCTATCTGTCCAGTTCATTTCTTACAGGCCGGATTTTCGACCTGTTTGATCATATCATGGAGCGTACTCCGGTGATTAAATATATATACAGTTCGGTTAAGGACGTATTCGATGCATTTATCGGGGAAAAAAGGAAGTTTGATCACCCCGTCCTGGTTCATGTGTATTCCGACGAAGTCTGGGAGATTGGGTTCATCACCCAGCATGATCTTCGTCAATTTGGGCTAGTAGATATGGTTGCGGTATATATTCCGGTTTCCTATGCCATCAGCGGAAAAGTTTACCTGATCAAAAAAGACAAGGTGATCCCGCTGTCTAATATTTCCTCAGGTGAAGCCATGAAGTTCGCTGTGTCAGGTGGTGTCACTGCCATTACCCGCCCCTAAGAATTTATCAACCAGATCATCCTGGTTGTTTAAACCGAAATTTTTTATCTGGTTTCAGTCAGCCTTTCTGTGGTTAATTTTCAATCCCTTAAAATGGTAAAAAATTGACAGGCGGCAATATAAAATAATAAAAGATGTTTAAATTTGACCCCTACTCCAGGCCCAATCCATCAGGGCATCCGGACTTCATGCAAGTCTTATAGCGGGAGGAAATATTTTCTTGTGTTAAATGATCTGTCTTAAAACCCCAGTAATGAAAATCCATAATTTTAATTCAGGACCTTCTGTACTTCCAAATAAGGTGTTGTATAAAGCCAGTAAAGCAACAATAGAGTTGGAAGGCTCCGGGATGTCCATACTGGAGATCTCACACCGCAGTGATCTTTTCCATAACATACTCGATGAGGCACGGAATTCTGTTCGCAGTCTGTTGCAGCTGGAAGATGATTTTGAAGTGCTTTTTTTGCATGGAGGGGCAAGCACACAGTTCATGCAGATTCCCTATAATTTATTGGAAAGCACTGAAACCGCGGCATATGCTGATACCGGAGCCTGGTCTGCCAAAGCGATTAAAGAAGCCAATTTTTTTGGAAAGACCGCCATTGTTTGCAGCTCGAAAACTGATCAATATAACCATATCCCGCAGGAATTTTCAGTTCCTGCAGAATGCAAATACCTGCATATCACCACCAATAACACCATCTATGGGACCCAGTGGCAGAAAATTCCTGATACGAATGTGCCCCTGGTTGGAGATATGAGCAGCGAAATATTCAGCCGTCAGTTGGATTTCAATAAGTTCTCCCTGATTTATGCAGGAGCGCAGAAAAACCTGGGCCCAGCCGGGGTAACCCTGGTGTTAGTGAGAAAAAGTATTCTGGGCAAATTGTCCCGGCCAATCCCCACCATCCTGGATTACCGCGTGCATATTGCACAGGGTTCTTTATTCAATACACCCCCGGTATTTGCCATTTATATCTCCATGCTGACCCTGAGATGGCTCATTGAAGTGGGGGGTATTTCGGCTATCCAAAAGATAAATGAGCAGAAGGCTGCCATACTCTATGGGGAGATTGACAGTAATCCCTTATTCCGTGGTACTGTAGTCAAAGAAGACCGCAGCATGATGAATGTTTGCTTTACCATCACTGAACCGGGTTTGGAAGGAGAGTTTTTGGAGTACTGTAAGAAGGAAGACATTGTCGGGATCAGGGGTCACCGGACAACCGGCGGGTTCAGGGCTTCTATTTACAATGCCATGCCGGTGGAAAGTGTTGAATTCCTGGCAGAAACCATGCGGAACTTTGCATCCAGAAAGGCTTGAAAATGCTGCATTGAGGTATTTTATCCCCGGGGCATTAATAGCTATCCTTCCTTATTTTTACATGTAATTTCATCCGTTATCAATCTGGATTATGGCAGATATCCGACCTTTCCGGGCCCTGAGGCCTTTACCTGATTTTGCTTTTCGGCTGGCATCAAGACCGTATGACGTATTGAACACTGAGGAGGCCAGGGGGGAGGCTTTGCACAATCCATTATCCTTTTATCATATTTCCAGATCTGAAATTGATCTTCCTCCGGGAACAGCGCCCCATAGCCCCGAAGTATATGGGAAAGCAGCTGACAACCTTCAGCAATTCATCCGTGAAAGGATATTGCTTATGGATGATTCCCCCTGCTTTTATATTTATGCCCTGACCATGAACGGTAAGGTACAAACCGGCCTGATTGGCCTATCTTCTTTGGATGATTACGATAGAGGCAGCATTAAAAAACATGAACTTACCCGACCGGACAAAGAGATGGACCGGGTCTGTCATATCCTTGCCACGGGAGCCCAGACCGGTAATGTGTTCCTGGCATATGAAGACCATGAAGGAATAAACCAAATCATCACAGACTGGACTGGCAGCCATGACCCGGTGTATGATTTCCAGGCATCGGATGGAATCTATCACCGGCTATGGGTGGTCGATAAAGAAAAGATCCAACAGAGGGTAAGGGACCTGTTCGCGCAGGAAGTTCCCTGTACTTATATTGCTGACGGTCACCACCGGGCTGCGTCAGCTTCAATTGTCCGGCATACCCTGTCAACAGAAGGTAAAATCAACTCTGCAGATGATCCGGCAAATTTTTTCCTGACCACCCTGTTTCCGGCCAGCCAGCTCACCATACTGGAATATAACCGGGTGGTGAAAGACCTCAATGGTATGGATACGGATGAATTTCTCGCCAGGCTTTCTGTGGATTTCACTATTGTTCCGGGTGAATCAACGGCGATGATCCCTTCCGCCCCTCATGAATTCGGCATGTACCTGGATAAAAAGTGGTGGCAGCTGAAGGCAAAGACAGGGAGCTATGCTGACAATCCCATTGGTGTTCTGGATGTAACTATCCTTCAGGAAAAGGTCTTGGATCCCTTATTGGGGATCAAGGACCCTCGTACGGATGACCGCGTGGAATTCATCGGTGGGATCCGGGGAACCGGGGAGCTGATTAAACGAGTGGACAACAGGGAGATGCGGGTGGCTTTCATCCTTTACCCGGTGACTATTCGCCAATTATTTGAAATTGCTGACAAAGGCCAGATTATGCCTCCTAAATCAACCTGGTTCGAACCCAAACTGAGGGATGGACTGGTGACACACTGTATCCGCTGAGCACCTGCTCGTTGCAGCCATCCGGCTGATTTTTGTTAATTTGCAGCTTAAGTGGGAAGGAATGCCAATTTATAACTTCAGGAAGTTTCTGCTGCTAATCATGACTTGCTTTTTTGCTGCGGTCGCTCCGGCGCAGACGGACAATGCATCGGCAGGAAGCCAGCTGTTCAATACAGCCCGGGACTTCATCAAATCCGGGGATTATGCGAATGCAGTACTGGTGCTCAACCAGGCAATCCGGGCTGACCCGGATAATTTGGAATACCGCCAGGAACTGGCATATGCAGACTATCTCCGTCAGGATAATAAACAGGCTTATCAGATTATTCATTCCCTGCTGCAGCGTAATGATGCCAATATACTAACCTATCAGATTGCCGGAGATATTTACCAGGCGCAGGATGATTTTAACGGCGCAGACAAATTATACCGAAAAGGAATTCGGGTTTTCCCAGCAAGCGGAGAGTTGTACAATGACCAGGGGTCCCTGATGTACAAAGAAAAAAAATTGCAGGATGCGCTGAGATCATGGGTCAATGGCATCCGGGTTGACCCCAGCTTTGCCGGCAATTATTTTCATGCAGCCCGAATGTATTATTACAGTAAGGACAATGTCTGGTCCATAATTTACGGGGAGATTTTTGTCAACCTGGAAAGTTTCAGCACCCACACTGCGGAAATGCGCGGTATTCTGCTGGAATCCTATAAAAAACTTTTTGATAATCCCCAAGTCCTTTCCGGCAATGTGCCAGGCCCTGTGGAAGGGCATTCAGATAATAGAGATAAAGCCCATTCAACGGAAAGCCTGTTCAGACAGGCTTTCCTGAAAACCCTGGTCGATCAGGATGCCGTGATATCCACCGGTATTACCACAGAAAGCCTGATTATGCTGCGTACCCGGTTTCTGATCGAATGGGAAAATACATATCAGGCACAATACCCGTTCGCCCTTTTTAGCTACCAGCTGAAATTGCTCAGGAAGGGATTTTTCGGGGCTTATAACCAGTGGATATTTGGTCCAGCTGCAAACCCAGCCCTGTTCCACAACTGGATGAATCTGCATAAGGAGGATTATGACAACATGATCAGTTATATTCAGGATCATCCCTTTGCACCCGTTGCCGGCGAATTCTATAATAACGGCAAGATCATTTTTGAAGAATCAGGGAAAGGGAATCAGGATCGGTAAATCAGGAATAAAATATTTTTTCATGCTTAACGGAAAATATGACGCTGTCCTTACCAGGGCGGTGAAAGCTATTAAGGACCGGCAATTTTTTTCCCAGTACGCCGAACATCCCAAGGCATACGGGGATGAAGCAATGGCGGAAAGTGAAGGCATGTTCACTAAACTACTTGATTGTCCGTTTGACCTGCTTCAGGATGGTGAATCTGGCCGCTGCGGTGAAGAAATATCCCCATTAACCGGTAAGAAGCTGGGGATCACTTATCCGGTTTATACAGTGGACTGTCTGATAAGCCATGCACAGCATGCACAACATGCCTGGGGGGCGGTCTCTATCAGTGAACGGTCAGCACTGCTGATAGAATCACTGGAAAAAATGAAAACTTTATTCTTCCAGCTGGCTCATGCTACCATGCATACTACCGGACAGGGTTTTCTGATGAGCTTTCAATCCTCCGGTCCGCATGCCGCGGACCGGGCACTGGAAGCCATAGCCATGGGGTGGCGGGAATTGACCCTATTTCCGCCATCGGTTACCTGGGAAAAAACCATGGGAAAATCGGTGATCCGCCTGGAAAAGACCTTCAGGGCCGTACCTCGGGGAGTTAGTGTGGTAGTGAGTTGCTCCACCTTCCCAGTTTGGAATACCTTACCGGGGCTTTATGCCAGTTTGGTCACCGGTAACCCTGTCATTGTCAAACCCCATCCCAGGGCCGTGCTGCCTATTGCCCTTGTTGTCCGGGCTATTCAGGCTACCCTGGTGGAGAACCAATATGACCCCAATCTTTGCCAATTGGCTCCTGATGATTCCACTCATTTGATTACCAAATCACTCTGCAATCATCCGGAGGTGAAACTGATTGATTATACCGGAAGCACAGCCTTTGGCAATGAATTGGAATCCATTGCCGGAAAAACAGTGTTCACAGAAAAATCGGGGGTAAATACGGTCATTCTGGACAGCATGAAGGATGTCCAGGCAGTTATTCAGAACCTGGCCTTTTCCGTCAGTCTGTATTCAGGCCAGATGTGCACAGCCCCCCAGAATATATTTATACCGGAATGCGGGATCAAAATACCCAATGGTACCATTGGTTATGAAGATTTTGTACAACAATTCCTGGAAGCGGTGGAGGTATTAGTGACCAATCCCAAAACAGGTCCGGGAACCCTTGGAGCCATTCAGAATGCAGTCACCATGGAACGGTTAGCCATGGCCAGGACTATACATGGTACGATAATCCTGGAATCCCAAAAGCCAATGAATCCTGAATTCCCCCATGCCCGGGTAGCCTCTCCATTGATCATAGCACTGAATGCCAGGGATAGGGAAGTATTTGAACAGGAATTCTTTGGGCCGGTCGTGTTCATTATAAAAACATCAGGGACAGCGGAATCCATTGATCTGGCCAGGGACCTGGCCCTCCGGAAGGGGGCCATCACCTGTGCGGCCTATACTACAGATGCCCAGACCATGGACTTGATTGCCGAACGAATGAATGAAGTTTTCACCCCGGTCTCTTTTAATTTCATCGGGAATATTTGGGTAAATCAGCATGCTGCTTTTTCGGATTTTCATGTCACAGGAGGGAATCCTGCCGGTAATGCCAGCCTTACCAATCCTGAATTCCTTGAGAAACGCTTTGTCTGGGTGGGAAATCGCTTTATGACTTAAAAAGGGAAAAGACAAGATGGCAGGGTCTGATTTTTTAACTGAAAATAGCTACATTTGCGGGACTGAATATTAATCCCTGATATGATTAAGCCAGAGATCAATCCCACATACACCCCTCCTTCCAAAGGACTGTTTTTCATTCACTTTGCCCTTTACCTTGTCGTCATGGCCATTCTCTGGACACACTATGTCGCGCAGAACACGACAATGCACGGAGGCGCCTATCCCTGGGAAGCCTGGTTTACAGGATCCTGGTTTATTTTTCTGCTTGGACATTTTTGCAATACCTTTTTTGATAATAATGCAAATAATTCCGATAAGCAATACCTGAAATACCTGAAAGAAAAGGTGAATTGACTCCACCCTCTGTTTATCTGACATTGAATATCTGATCTTCAAGATTCATTTTTTTTAAAATCCAATTTCCCGGAAATAGTATATTTATAACATGTCTTTCAGAATTGGTTGTTATTCTGGATAGTTTAAATATTACAGGTATCTCTTTTTCAATTCAATCACAATGACCACCCCAACCCGTTTGTTTGATTTCCTGGATTATCAATTGGAAAAATATCCCCAGCCAGATATGCTTGCAGCCAAGGAAGGAACGGATTGGAAACTATATAGCACGGCTGAAGTCAAAACATCTGTAAATACCTTGAGTTCCGGATTATTGAATCTGGGTGTCAGTTGTCAGGATATGTCGGTGGAAAGAAGAGACAAGATCGCCATTATTTCCAATAACCGACCCGAATGGATCATACTGGATTTAGCTTGCCAGCAAGTAGGCGCTGTACTTGTACCGATTTATCCAACCATAAATCCGATTGAATTAGAATTCATTTTAAATGACGTTGCAATAAAATATGCTTTTGTCAGTGATGAACTACTTTATCGGAGTACCCTGGAGATTAAAAAAAATGTCCCTTCTCTAATTGATATTTTTACTTTTAATCCTGTACCCGGTGCCAGACATTATACCGAAGTGATTGCTCTTGGTACTGATAAAGATCTTACTAAAATAGAATCCATTAAATCATCCATTCTAAGCGAGCATCTGGCAACAATTTTGTATACTTCTGGTACAACTGGTAACCCAAAAGGAGTGATGCTTAGTCATAAAAACATTGTTAGCAATGTTTCATCAAGTATGAAAATCCTGCCTGTGGACCAAAAGGACAAATCGCTCAGTTTCCTTCCGCTGAACCATATTTTTGAACGTATGATTACTTACCTCTATATTAATGCAGGGGTTTCCATTTATTATGCGGTAAATATGGAGACGATTGCAGAAAATCTCAAAGAAATCAAACCTAATATTTTTACCACAGTACCTAGATTACTGGAAAAAGTATATGAAAGGATCATGGCAGCCGGTCTTAAGCTCAAAGGAATAAAAAGATTATTGTTTTTCCGGGCCATTGAATTGGGAAAGCAATATGAAGTGGATAAGGAATTCAGTTGGTGGTACAGTGTACAGCTTAATTTAATGAACCGACTGGTATTCAGTAAATGGCGGGAAGCCCTTGGAGGCAACCTGAAATGTATTGTTACAGGATCGGCAGCCTGTCAACTTCGCTTGCTGAAAATATTTACAGCAGGAGGGATACCCATATTAGAAGGATATGGATTAACGGAAACTTCCCCGGTAATCTCTGTAAATCAACTCAATAAAAATAATAGGAAACTCGGTACTGTGGGACCTATCCTTGAAAATGTTGACGTGAAAATTGCTGAAGATGGGGAAATAATTTGTAAAGGGCCAAATATTATGCTGGGATATTACCGGAGACCTGATTTGACCGGTGAAGCTATTAAGGATGGCTGGTTTCATACAGGTGATATCGGTGAAATTGTAGATGGTAAATTCCTCAAGATTACTGACCGGAAAAAAGAAATATTTAAAACATCAGGCGGGAAATATGTGGCTCCGCAACCCATAGAAAATAAGATGAAGGAGTCTCCCTATATTGAACAAATCATGGTTCTTGGGGCAAACAGAAAATTTCCGGCTGCTTTGATCATACCTTCTTTTCAAAATTTAAAGGAATGGGCAGCAAAGAGAAACCTCCATTACAGCACAAATGAGTCTTATATACATTCGTCAGAAGTGATTGATTTGATTCATTCAACGATAAATAAATACAATTCTTTTTTTAACCATGCTGAACAGATTAAGAAATTTGAATTATTACCTCATGAATGGACCATTCAAGGTGGTGAACTGACCCCTACTCTAAAACTAAAAAGGAAAGTAATCATGGAGAAGTATAATAAACTGGTTGAAAAGATCTATACCTGACAATGGATTTGACAATTACTCCCTTTCAATTTACATTTGCACCCTGCCCAAGTAATACTTTCACTTGGTCCCGTAGTTCAATGGATAGAATAGAAGTTTCCTAAACTTTTGATGCAGGTTCGATTCCTGTCGGGACTACCAAATGAGAATTCAGTCCACTTTTACTCCTGTCTCTCTTTTTACCATCCTTCAAAATGCTTGATAACACTGGGATTGGCGCAAAAATAGAATTGATTCTTGGAGTTCGAACTGTATCTTTTTGCTTATTGTATAAAATACCTTCAGGGAACACCAGGGTTTGCAGTTTCCTTTTACCATCAAAATGGCTCAAAGCCCCTGTTTCACTGAGGTGTACGGCAATTTTTAATCCCTTTACTACAATTTTTGAAAGGTTCGAACGG
>DATLTB010000121.1:0-31060 GCA_035533815.1 Chitinophagaceae bacterium | reverse complement strand
TCCAGCGGGTAGAGCATTTCTTCCCTTCCAGCAATCCGGTGGCTGCCAGCAGGAATGCACCTACACAAAGGGAGGCAACCTCGGCCCCTTTCCGGTATTGGTCCAGTATCCAGGGTATGAAGGCCCTGTTTTTCGATACCGCTTCCTTCATGTCTCGGGAGAGTGCAGGGATAATGACCAGATCCGTCTTATTGATTTCCTTCAGTGGTTTATCCGGGTGTATGGAAAACACTCCCCAGTTCAGTTGCACTTCCTTTTTACTCCGACCAGTTGAAACTCAAAAAACGGCGGGCTGCAAGTAAGGGATAGAAATTGGTTTGCCCAAATGAACAGATAACTGGGATCAGCAATGACCTGCATGACCGCAGATTCCCGAACTAGAATGGATATTGCCTTCATGCAGTAAATTTAATATAGCAATTTGTCATAATCAACCCTTAAAACAGTCTCTAATGTCCCTTGCTGGTTAACGTGAAAAACCACAACTTTGTCTGATCAGATTCAAACTTCAGGTTCTTAACACAAATGATCATGATAAAGCAGAAAATCAAACCTTGTCTTTGGTTTAATGACCAAGCAGAAGAAGCCATGAACTTTTATATTTCAGTCTTTCCCCATTCCAAGGTAGGGGATGTTTCCTACTATGGAGACGCAGGACCCGGAACGAAAGGATCGGTCATGGTGGTGACCTTCCAGCTGGAAGGTCAGGATTTCATGGGATTAAACGGAGGTCCGAACTTTAAATTCAATGAAGCATTATCCCTGGTCGTGGAATGCGAATCTCAGGAAGAAGTGGATGAATTCTGGGAAAAGCTTTCCGAAGGTGGGCAAAAGAGTCAATGCGGTTGGCTTAAGGACAAATACGGACTATCCTGGCAAATTGTCCCTGCTGCGTTAGGGAAGCTGATGACCGGACTGGATAAGGAGAAAACCAACAAGGTTATGCAGGCATTGCTAAAAATGACCAAGATTGATTTGGAAGCCCTGAGGAAAGCTTCCGGACAATAACCATGATTAGCCCCTATTACCGGGAAGGTTCTATCCGAATTTCCAAAAATTCAAAGACTACAAAATGAAACAAGTAAATGTTTATTTGACTTTCAATGGCATTTGCCGGGAAGCGATGACTTTTTATAAGGCATGACTGGGAGCAGAGTTATACCTGCCAACCGTCGGGGAATCCCCAATAGCTGATAATATTCCAGCGTCAATAAAACATAGCATTCTGCACGCTACCCTGACCCATGGCGGAGTGGTTATCATGGCTTCGGACATGGGATCCAATCAGGGACTGACCAGGAGAAATGCGGTCTCCCGCATGCTGGGATGCAGCAGCGAGTAGGAAATCATAACCTGTTGTGAAAGGCTGGCTTCAGGCGGAAAGGCCACCCAACCTTGGAGAAATACCTTTTGGGGGCGATCTTCGGAAATTTGACCGACAAATTCGGGAACCAATGATTACTGAATTTCGCCCAGGAACAGCAGCCTTGAACCGGTCAAGGGCAAAGCGGTAACCAGGACTTGCGAACCTTGATTTGCGTATTGAAACGACAATGGCCAATCAGGATTGTCGGATTTTTTGGTGAACTTGCCGGAGAAATGACAAGACAACTCCTGGGGAGTTGGTTTTTACTTAAATTAAAGTACCGGGGATATCCCAAAAACTGGTTCAGTAAGACCACCGAGGTATTGAAATGGGAAATACAAGGTTGGAAAATGGGGAATTTATGGAAAGAATAAAAAATGGTTAATAAGGAGGACATTAATGCCCGTAGGGTAAGTTTAGTAACTTCCCTGATGGATATGGAGTTGAAATTGGCATGGAACCTTTCATCCATTCCACTGGTAAGGGTCAGGGTACCAGGGCATTGGGATTTTGCACAAACCCCAAAATGAAAAAGGTGCTTGCGTTTGATTATAATATAATCCGTTATATTCAAATATCTTTAAAATCCGCAATTAAAAACATCATTTAAACGGTTCACTACCCTGGCATAATGAAGAATTGATCGATATAATTTCAAAGTATCTTAAAAATTCAATCATGGAAAACAGTAAGCTTTATTCCCGGAAAGCGCTATGGACTGGTCGAATCATCAGCGCACTCTGCATTCTCTTTTTTTTCCTTGACGCAATCATGAAGATATTATTAGTACCCTCCTCGGTCAAACCGACCGCCCAATTGGGTTGGCCTGAACATTCCTTGCAAGGTTTGGGAATCTTATTGTTAGTGTGCACTATCCTGTATTTGATTAAGAGTACAGCTTTTTTTGGTGCAATCCTGCTAACAGGATATCTGGGCGGTGCCATTGCGATCATGTTCCGGGCAAATATGCCAGGCCATCCATTTTTCTTTCCTTTAGCCATCGGTATTTTGGTCTGGGTGGGGCTTGGTCTGCGGAACCCCGGCTTGCGCCACCTGATTGCTCATCCTGATATCACTGCCCAATGACCCAATACATTCATTAAGGTAAAAAAAGTTCCATTCCCATTTCCAGGCAAGACATAACACGGAATAAAGGATTCGTGAATGCGGTTAAGCCCAGGCATGAAAAACCCTTGGCAACTATCAATATTGATTGAGATATTCAATATGGGAAATAGGATGGTTCACTATTATTTCGGAATTGAAGAGGATATTGTCCTGATTAAATTAAAAAGTAAAATTCAGGGGGTATATGCATATGCTAACTGCCCGGTAAGGGCCTTATATCAGTAGCCTGCGCCGAATAGGGGACAAAAATTCATTTTTATTTTAGTTAAGGATATGTTTAATCATGATTTGAATATTTTCGACAGCAGTTTGGAACGAAGGCACTGTGCCTTCAAGTCCATATGACATTCCCATTACAAACCTCTCTTACTCTTTTTTATATTCCACTTCGCTGCTCAGAATCTCTAACATTTTGTCAAACTTGGTTTTTAAGGGGAGACCGGATATTTTCAGTGAGCGTAGATCATCATTGTCTATGGTTTCAATAACGAGTTTTTTGAAGGCAGGGTGTCTTATGGCATAGTCGCTTAAAATGGAAAAATCATGGATATGCCGCACGATATCCGGATCACCATTTTCCTGGCCCCGCACCCTGTTTGGAATTCGCCAAGTCAGGGGCACTTAATTTGTCGCAGGAATTTTCCACAGGGTCGGCGCATCTGATACTTGTCACTTCCGGTGGTTGTCGTGTTAACTCATTAACAAAAGAGGATACCGGAAGGAGTATGGCTGGGAGAGTCAGGCCGGTCACAGTAAATTCAACTAAGATATGCGGTCGTAACGCATCCGCACGGGGAAAAAGGGTGGGATAATCAATCTCAATGGATGCAAATTGGTTTCCATTTCTTGCGAAGACTTTTTCTTCATTTACCTGAAATGCTGATTTAAGAGCGATAACAATTGTCTTCTTAAAGCCAGAAAGGGTTTTTTTCTGTTGGTTCTTGCTTTCATTTGGCAGTTTGGGAGCTATTACCCTAAAATCAATATCTTCCAAAAATCGGGAGATTAAATTGTGCGCCTTGGAAAGTGCCGTTCCTCCGGTAAAAATGATTTGAGAGTCCCCATATACGATTTCTGATATTTTACCGATCACCAGTGTTACATACCAGTCTTTTCAACAAAGGATTCACTTATTCCTTTTATGGAGGAGATTTCTTCAATTATGCTTTTTTCAGGAGGCGCGTTCATAATAAATAGAGACTCCTTTATAGCCTATTTTACGACTAATTCTATTTTTACTTACACCAATCAATCTACCAGTTGGTATCTGTGTAGACCCTCCTGCCTGGTAATCTAATTCAGCTTTCGTTGGATTGACTTCTACCCCCAGGCGTTTAAGCGCCTCTTTGGCAAGCGTAGGTAAATTTTGGACCGGATGGGCTTCACCTGTTAATGAAGACACCCTAGCTTTAGCATAAAGCCCATAACCAATTTTGAGAATCCTTCCTTTTTGTGCCAACTGCCGCAACGCTCTACCCACTTGATCATACCCCCCTAAATCAATGAAATCGTCACGTAAGAGCACATTGGGTTTCATCCGGGAAATCCGTGAGATGATCTTACTTTCAATTGTTTTGTTATTTTTCATTGATTGTTAGTTAATTGCGTCTACAAAAATACGACATTTATTCAGTGCAGAAATACGACAATTTATTATTATTCCACAATATTTGAATGGTGCTGATTGGTTAGTTCAGTCCAAGCTTGGGAAATAGGTTATTATGCAAGTAGTTGCTATAATTTATATTTTTAATTCTTAACTCGGATTTTTTTATGGGATATTAATTTTTAAAAAAATCACAGAAATACTTGGTTCTGTGATTTTTTTTTATCTTATTATTTATTTCGCATTACGGAATATGTTATGATTACACCCCCCTTTCCCGACAGGGTCAATGCATGGCGCAAACCCGGTACCGAAATCCGAAAAATAAATGACAAATACAATTTTCGAGGAGATTCTACATTGGTAATATATTACAAAAGTGCAGACGCTACAGTTTTTTTAGCCACGGGTAAGGCCGAAATAAATTTCTGGAGAGAAAGACCAATATTATCACGATTGTACTCTCTTCACGTTTCTTTTATGGACAATAACTGGTAAAAATGATATTCAGATCTATTTGCTTTAGGATTAATGTTCATTGCAACGATAGTGATGTTTTTAACGAGAGGTAAAAATAGTTTTCGCAAACGCGGAAGGCTCTTAACTTTGGCTGGGATTATAATTCCGATTATAGCCCTATTTTTATTCTTTGTTCCATGCTGAATTCAAACTGAGTCACTACCGAGAGAACACAAAAGGCGAATTTAACACCCATATAAGGTATTTTAGTCTTTTTTATTTTTACTTTTTGTTAAGTATGCTTCTAACTGATTAAATGTTCCAGTAAAACCTTCTGACATATTAGTGGTCATTGAATAAAAAGTTGCTTCTTGTTCCGGTGTTGCATTAATTGGGTGTCCTTGAAGCGTCAAAGTAGTAATTCCATTATTTTCTTGCAATGTTATTTGATTAAAAATTTCCAGAGGAAATTCCATCGGAAATGGTGGTTTACAAATGTTTCCTTCTTCGTCAGAAAAAGAATTTATAAACTCAATTAATTCAGGTTTTACAATGTTGCCATATTTAAAAAGCCCCCACATAGTTAGCCCGTTACCTTCCGTTTTGTAATGTAGTTTACCACCTTGTTTGAAGTCAAAGTGTTTTATTGTAATTGGCATACCAACTGGCCCCCACCAATCTGCAAATGCTTCTGCAGTTGAAAATGCCTGAAATACCAATGTTCTAGGTGCTTTGAAATCACGAACTATTTTTAGTCCATCTTTTTTGTCTGTTTGATTTTTCATTTTACTTTTTTTTTAATTTATTATTTGATTGAACTTTATTTAAATACTTGTCAAGGGTATTAAATTTTTCGTTCCAAAACTGGCGATATTGTTCTATCCAATCAGTTACTTCGCTCAAAGTGTCGAGTTTTGCCTCACAAAATCTCTCTCGTCCCTTTTGCCTGATAATAACTATACCGCACTCTGTTAAAATTTTAATGTGTTGCGATATTGCCGGCCTGCTGATTTCAAAGTTTTCGGTAATTGAGTTTAGGTTCATGGATTTATGCGCAATCAGATTGATAATCTGCCGTCTTGTAGGGTCAGCGATTGCTTGGAACACATCTCTTCTTGCTTCTATTGACATAATTCGTAAGTGTTTACTTACGCAAATATATATGTAAGTGTTTACTTACGCAAATTTTTTTGAAAATATTTTTCAGAAAGTTATAATTCTGCTGCTGGTCGTTCCCTGGATAAGAAAAATGACGCTGAATTTAGGGGAGTATTTTGTGGCCAACTGAAATAAAAGATTTTTCGGTTAAAAACCTTTAACATCTCAAGCTGAGACACTACCGTTTGTGCCAGACTTTTCACTTTCACCAATATAGTCTACCTTTGCGGCTTAATTAATTGGCTGCCCCAGTTGGTCTTCAGGTAATCCTGCTCAATATTAAGTTGATTTTGACCGATACAGGCAAACATCAGTCAGTTATCAACGTTAAATATTTATCTGATGGACATTTTCAACGGCCTGGAAATCCGGACCGAACTATTAAAGGCAATAGCCGACCTGGGTTTTACCCAGCCTACCCCGATACAACAACAGGCTATCCCCATATTACTGGAAAAAACCACTGATTTTGTAGGACTTGCCCAGACCGGCACCGGCAAAACAGCAGCTTTTGGCCTCCCCCTGATCCAGCATACGGATACCTCACTAAGACAGGTTCAGACCCTCATCCTCAGTCCCACCCGGGAACTGGGTATGCAGATAGCCGCCGATCTGGGTGATTTTGCCAAATACCTGCCGCAGGTTAAAATAGCAGCAGTGTATGGAGGGACCAGCATCAGCGCCCAGATCCGGCAAATAAAAGAAGGGGTGCATATCGTAGTGGCGACGCCAGGCCGCCTGATCGACCTGATCCACCGCCGGGCCATTGACCTGAGTACGGTCCGCTTTGTTGTGCTGGATGAAGCTGATGAGATGCTGAACATGGGATTCCGCGATGATATTGAGTTTATCTTAGAAAAGACCCCGGACCGATTGTCCACCTGGTTGTTTTCAGCTACTATGCCTAATGAAGTGCGCAGCATTGCCAACCGGTTTATGCATGATCCCCAGGAAATCACTGTGGGCAATAAGAATATGGCTGCTGCCAATATTACCCATGAATATTACATCACGCATTCACACCACCGGTATGAAGCCCTCAAACGGCTGATCGATGTAAATCCCCAGATGTATGGCATCATATTTACCCGGACCAAGGCAGATGCGCAGGATATTGCGGAAAGGCTGATCCGGGAAGGCTATGACATTGATGCCCTGCACGGGGACCTTTCCCAGGTGCAGCGGGATAAGGTGATGGCCCGCTTCAGGGAAAAATCCCTTCAGCTGCTGATCGCCACAGATGTGGCTGCCAGAGGAATTGATGTGGAAGGGATCACCCATGTGATCAATTTTGCCCTGCCGGATGAACCGGAAGTTTATACGCACCGAAGCGGTAGGACTGCCAGGGCTGGTAAGTCAGGCATCTGTATTTCTTTATTGCATGCCCGGGAAATGGGGAGGCTTAAGGAAATAGAGCGGATTGCCCGGGTAAAAATCAGCCGAAAGGAAATTCCTGCAGGCCGCGAGGTCTGTGAAAGGCAGTTCATTCATTTTTTTGAAAAACTACATGGTACACAGGTAGCTCCGGGGGATTATGAACATTATCTGCCGGTCATCACTGACATGTTTGCAGATATGGGAAAGGAAGAGATCCTGAGCAGGATGGCTGCCCTTGAACTGAATCATTTTTTGGAATATTACAAGAATGCAGCTGATCTGAACGTCCATAATACCTATGAGCAGCGGGAGAGACCAGCAACCTCCGGTCGTATGCCTGCTCAGGATGGGAGCAAGGTCACCCTTTTCATGAACATAGGATCCAAGGATGGATTTCAGAAATCCAACTTTATGCAGTATATCCTGGATACCAGCGACCTGTCACAGGCTGTATTAGGCAGGGTATCGATCAACGAAACGTTCAGCCATGTGGAAATTGACCGCAGCGCCGCCACCAAGATGGCCATTTCACTCAATGGCCGGAAATATAAAGGAAGGGTGCTCCGGGTTAATTTAGCCGTCGGCGGAAGCCGCAGTTCATCCCAGTACAACAGGGCAAAACAGGCATATTCCTGAACTACATCATCAGTTATTGGGTTCCGGTAATCCTTCCCAACGTGAAGGACATTCCACCCCCGCTTCGATCTGCAGTCTTTATATAAATACTATCACCCCTCAATTCTCCGCTGTGGTGAATGAATAATTTACCAAAAGCAATATCAAAATATAGTTCGTTCCCCCGGATAGTCCCGTTTCTCAGGATAATGGTGTCGTTTCCCATGGGAGATATCATGGAACCCGTCAGCAGGGTATCCTGCGTATGAAAGGTGAATATGAGGGGAAAATGCTGGTTCGTAGGACCTGTGGCCTCCCCTTTCCAGCTGCCGTCAATCGGATTTTGTCCATGTCCTGATTTGGGCACCAGTATCAGCATCAAACCGGTCAGAATGATCATTCCAACCCCTTTCAACCGGTGGATTAACCGCGGTTTATTATACATGATACAAGAATTGAAGGATGACCAATGCTAGTGGGATAATCGCATAATCCCCTAAAGATAATTTTTTTCATGGGTTAGAGGCCTTTTCAGAAGAAACAATATGCTGGATAATTTTGACGGCATGTTCCCGGGAATTCTCTATAAACCATTCATGGGTATTCATGCCACCACAAACCACGCCGGCCAGGTAAATACGGCTGATATTGGTTTCCATGGTACCGGATTGGTAAACGGGGCACATTTTTTCATCTGCGGATACCTCAATACCTGTATTTTTCAGTAATTCGAAATCGGGCCGGTAGCCTGTCAGGGCAATCACAAAATCATTGGCCACGGTGATCATTCCTTCAGGAGTCCGGATATCGGCTTCCTTTTCCCGGATTTCCGTAAGCCTGGAATGGAATAATGCCCGGATACCGCCTTCCTTTATCCGGTTTTCCACATCCGGTTTTTTCCAGTATTTCACCCGGGAGCCAATTCCGTTGCCGCGGATGACCATGGTTACTGAAGCACCTTTGCGGAATGTTTCCAGGGCAGCATCCACCGCTGAATTATTGGCACCTACCACGATGACTTTTTGCATTGCAAAAAAATGAGGGTCCCGGTAATAATGGCTTACTTTCGGAAGCTCCTCACCGGGAATGCCCAGCATGATCGGGATATCATAAAAGCCGGTCGCTATGATTACTTGTTCTGCCCGGTAGGTCTGCAGGGGAGTAATCACGGTATGGAAAGGCTCTCCCGGAATGATCTGATTTACTTTTTCAAATAAATGCACAGACAGTTGCCGGGACGTGGCTACCCTGCGGTAATATTCCAGGGCTTCGGGTCGCATGGGTTTAGGCCGATCTGATATAAAGGGTATGCCTCCGATTTCCAGGAGCTCGGAAGTGGAAAAAAAGGTCATATTGGCCGGATAGTGATACAGCGAATTGACCAGGGCGCCTTTTTCCAGGATCAGATAGCTCAGGTGGGCCCTGCGGGCCTCCAGCCCGCAGGCCAGCCCGATCGGGCCTCCTCCCACGATGATCAAATTCAGGGGCTGATTTTCCAAAGGCTGATTTGCTGGGGTCATAAGTTCAATCTACATGCGGCACTTCCGGCGGTGCGGCTATCCGGATAAGCTTATTTCATCAAAGCCCGGTAATCTTCCCTGACCGGATGGAAGGTATCAATGATCCGGCAATCGGCGAGGGCCCTGCCGCTATGGGGTTCATCGGGAGCTATGACAATTACAGTACCTGGTTGCATGACGATGGTTTTACCGTTCACCGTCAGCTCGAAACTCCCGGACACCAGACTGCTTACCTGTTCATGAGGATGATGATGTTCGGGGAACACACTGCCGGAACGGATATCCAGGTAAATGATGGACATCTGTTTGGTGTGGACCATCCTGGCCCTGAAGCCGGGAAAAATCTCCACTGGCTGGATTTGGCGAAGCTGTACAAGGGTCATTGGGAAAAAATTATTCAAAACTACGGGAATACATCGGAATCTGGAAGCAATCACCGGATGCAGGGGAAGTCTGGCATATTTTCGGTACTTTGAACCTGCTTAAAAAATACCATGGACAAGACAAAAATAGGATTTATCGGATTGGGTAACCTGGGAACACCCATAGCGCGGAACCTGATCGAAAGCGGATATCCCATACGGATATTCAACCGGACCCGGAATAAGGTCAACCCCCTGATTCAACTGGGGGCAACAGGTGTCGATACATTGAAGGAGCTTGCCGCTATATCCGGGGTGGTAATCACCCTGGTCAGTGATGACCAGGCCCTGCAGGAAATCACTACCGGACCGGAAGGACTGCTGGCCAATATGCAGCCCGGGTCCATCCATATTTCCATGAGTACGGTCTCCCCTGAGTTGGTGAAGACCTTGACCAGGCAGCATAAGGATGCCGGCAAAATATACCTGGCAGCTCCCATCATGGGCCGGCCGGAAGCTGCCAGGTCCCGGCAGCTGACCATCCTGGTAGCTGGCCCTGGGGAATCGATTCGGGAAGTGGATCCGTTATGGCAGGCCATGGGAGCTTCTGCGGTCCGGGTATTCGGGGAAGAACCGGCTTTGGCCAACACCATGAAATTATGTGTGAATTTTCTGATCGCCTCTTCCCTGGAAGCCCTGGCGGAGACTTATGCCCTCGCTGAAAGAAGTGGCATTAACCCGCACGATGCTTATGAGTTATTAACCAGTACCCTCTTCAACTGCATTGTCTTTAAAAACTATGGGAAATTGATGCTGGATGCAACGTTTCAAAAGCCAAGCTTTACCCTGAAGCTGGGGCTGAAGGATATAAACCTGGTCCTGGATGCTGCAGCCCTTCATCATGTTTCCATGGATCAGGGCCACCTGATCAAAAGGCGGATGCAGGAAAGTATGGACAAGGAGCGCGGAGAATGGGACTGGAGCGCCATAACCCTGATCGCCCGGGAAAAAATGGATACTGAAAGGGAGTAAACCGAAGCACATGAATTTGACCAGGGTTGAATTCGGGAGATGGCCGATCTGCCGTAATGGACTTTCTATAGGTGTTGCTGCAATGGTGTTGGTATCCATGACGGGTACTGTCAGTTTTCGGGTACAGCCTGCGAAGCGGATCAGCGATTCTTCCTGGTACCTGCAGAACAGGGAGCCCCTGCGGCCGAATCCCTACCTGGAACTTCCGATTGGCGCCATTCAGCCCAGGGGATGGCTGAAGGCGGAACTGGAAGCCATGGCCAGAGGAATGACAGGCCATCTGGATAGCTTATATGGACAAGTGCTGGGAAAGCGGAACGGTTGGCTGGGTGGGAATGGGGATGTCTGGGAGCGTGGGCCGTACTGGCTGGATGGACTGGTTCCACTGGCCTATATCCTGCATGATCAAAGATTGATCGCGAAGGTGCAACCCTGGATCCGTTGGTCCCTGGACCATCAGCGACCGGATGGATATTTCGGGCCGGTGCCTGCAGCCGGGAAACTACCCCACGAGCCGGGCCTGCAAAGGAACAATGCCCAGGACTGGTGGCCGAAAATGGTGATGCTCAAAGTCCTGCAGCAATATTATGAAGCGACCGGGGATAAACGGGTAATTACCCTGATGACCCGTTATTTTCATTACCAGCTCAGGCAATTACCCAAAACCCCGCTGGGGCAATGGAGCTGGTGGGCAACCCAGCGGGGGGGAGATAATCTTTTGGAGGTATATTGGTTGTATGACATTACCGGTGATACGAGCTTGCTTCGGCTGGGAGATCTCCTGTATGCACAGACCTTCAGTTGGACAGATGCCTTTTTGCATACCCAGGGGATATCGGACCGGTTTGCTTTCCATGGGGTTAACCTGGCTCAGGGATTGAAAGAACCGGTGATATATTACCAGCGACATCCGGAAAATAAATATCCGGATGCCGTCTTCAGGGCCATCAGGGATATCCGCCGTTACCTGGGCCAGCCTGAAGGCATGTATGGCGCAGATGAGATGACCCATGGTAATAATCCCACCCAGGGCTCTGAATTCTGTTCAGCGGTGGAAATGATGTTTTCCCTGGAAAATATTATCCGGATCACCGGAGATGTACACTGCATGGACCTGCTGGAACGGATCACCTTCAATGCCTTGCCCACCCAGGCGGAACAAAATTTTTCAGGACGGCAATATTTTCAGCAGGCCAATCAGGTGATGATCAGCCGTCATCCCCGGAATTTTAATACCCATTATGATGGTACGGCACTCTGTTACGGACTGCTTACCGGTTATCCCTGCTGCACGGTGAATATGAGCCAGGGATGGCCTAAATATGTACAGCACCTTTGGTTTGCCACGGCGGATCGCGGGCTGGCTGCCCTGGTATATGGAAGTTCAGTCGTTCATGCCCGGGTGGGAGATGGCGCCAGGGTATCTTTTTCAGAGGTTTCCGATTATCCGTTCAGCAGCAGGATCCGGTTCGTTTATCACGGCCCTTCCCGGACCTGGTTTCCCCTTGGGCTCCGGATTCCGGCCTGGTGTGATACCGGTATAATCCTGGTGGACCATAAAATATGGGGCCGGTTTGCCGGAGCACAGGTGGTAAAGGTGAACAGATCCTGGTCCGATTCGGACACCCTAGTACTGGATCTGCCCATGCATATCACCCTAAGCCGGTGGTATGAAGATGCAGTGGCCGTGGAACGGGGTCCCCTGGTTTATGCCTTGAAGGTGGGTGAACATTGGAAGCAGGTCCGAAACAGCGACCATTATGGAAATTATGATGAAGTATTCCCAACCACCCCCTGGAACTATGGCCTGATGGAGGTCCCGAAAAGCCGGTGGCAGGAGGATTTCCGGGTTGTGTATCGCAAAAAAGCTGGACTTCATCCCTGGAGCGGGGATAATGCCCCTTTGGTAATCCGGGCCCGTGCCAAGATTATCCCTTACTGGAAATTATATAATGATATGGCAGGACCACTTCCCTGTGATCCCACCGGACTTGGCAAAGAACCGATCAGGGAAATAACACTGATCCCATATGGTTGCAGCGTGCTGAGGATTTCAGAATTCCCATTGATCCGGTAAGACCCTCTTGACCCCACCCGGTCAATTTTCGAAGTTGCTTTGAATACAGACGCTGTCGGATGGAAATGAACGGAATATACCGGCAGCCTGCAATGAAATGATCTGTTCCTTGAACCTGGGAGCAGTATTTATGGCAAAGGATCCGGCTATTCTCATTCATTCATTCATTCATTCATTCCATTTTTTAATGACCGCAGGATTTATTTTTCATCCATAGTTCCTTTAACAGTGCCCAGTCATATTAATCCTGAAATTTAAAAATCTCTTCCTGGAAAAAAACAATTTTTTCTAAAAACAAAATCATTATGCCAAAGGCCATTGTTCAAAAAGTGTTAAAAACATACTCTCGGTGAAAGAGTATGCCATGCACCTAAATTCATCACTTCATACCGTTTAAATACCCCCCTAAGTATGGTGCGGAGTTTTCTACCCATGGGTATATTTCGGATAAGAACCTGGAAATGGTTATGGATAAAAGTATTGCGAAGGGCTGGATTGGTTCAGATTGGGAAAAGGATGATGGGAATCTTCCCTGATTTTACTTTTTGAGCAAAAAGGGAAAGATACCCTCTTGACCATGATCCATGCCAAACTGCACGGTAAACGGTCTGAAGGGAAAAGCAGGGGTGAATTGACTTTTACTGGAATCAATGGAAAAAATACCTTCCGGTGTTAAATATGGAAAACCTCTTTTCGCCATTCCCCCCAAGGCAGGGGAACTGGGCAGCCCATATGATTCGCCAGAAGACGGCAGGAAACTTTGGAGATTAAATCAGGTTTAGGCGCAGGGCGCGGTCATTCAGGGATCATGGAGGAGGCAAATTAAAATATTCATAGAGGTAATGGACAGGCCTCAGATCCAGCCATTCCTGCCTGTTTGCGTCCAGATCAGCAAAATCGGACCGGGCTATATCCGGAACACTCAATGTAAGGGTCTGGCGGGGCTTGCGTTTAGTGATAATTCCCAATCCCTGGTCACAATTCAGGACAAAAGCGTCAATATCTTTTCGCTGACTTCGCATAAATACAATGGTCTTCCATACATCCCCGTTCCAATCCGAAGTATAATTACCGGATTTCCATTCCTGAAAGGAACAAGCGGCTTCCCGGGTGGGCGGATTGCAGTCATGCATGATAATTATTCCATCGTCCCGGAGATAATGCAGGGCGTTGTCCACATCTCTGGTTGCAAAATCGTATTCATGCATCCCGTCAATCAGCACGATATCAATTTTATTTTTTTCAAAAATCCTAGGTGCGTCATATTTAAAAAAATCATCGCTTGTCTTTTCAAACCAGGTATTGTATAGGTTATGGGGATTCAGGAATGTCTTTATCAGTTTCCTGCCGGTATTGAACTTAAAATACGGGTCTACTGCTATTTTGACCTTAGCCTTAATGCGGAAAAAAGCATGACCGTTAGAAACCCCGATCTCCATATAATGGGTAAGCTTTTTCTGTTTAATCAACAGTTGAATGAGATGCACCCTGTCCATGGAAATGATTTTACCGTCCGGGCATAAATATATTAAGGTACTATTTTCTTATTGAGACTAAATCCTGATTTTCTGCATAGTTATATTAAAGATGTGTGCATTTGACAGGTTCCCCAGTCCCGATACCAGCGTGAATAGGTCAGCCATCTATCCTGTTTTTCCCCGGTTAAGAATGGGGGCGAATTTCAGCATGGATTAACCTACAGGACCTGGACTGATCGGTTCCTGCTGGCTCAGGCAGTGAAAACTCCCCAGGCCCCAGATGATATCGGTGGAATCAATACCGATTACCTCCCTGTCCGGAAAACAGTTCTGCAGGAGCCCAATGGCCAGTTGGTCGTTTTTATCTTTAAAGGTGGGCACGATGACCGCCCGGTTTGCGATGTAAAAATTGGCATAGGATGCCGGAAGGCGCATCCCTTCCCGGAAAATAGGGGAAGGCATGGGAATCTCCACTATATTCAGGGAACGGCCATCCGGTAAGCGCATTTTACCGAGGGATAACCGGTTAATTCGCAATACTTCATAATTGATATCAGCAGGGTTATTTTCCATTACGGTTACCACCGTATCCCGGTTTATAAACCGGACCAGGTCGTCAATATGTCCGTCCGTATCATCCCCATCGATCCCTTCTTCCAGCCAAAGCACCTGGCTGACTCCATAATAATTTTTCAGATAGTCTTCGATCTTTGATGCAATTAAATGGGGGTTCCGGTTTGGGTTCAGCAGGCAGGATGTCGTGGTCAACACTGTTCCGTCTCCGTTAAAATCCACTGCGCCGCCTTCCATGATGATGCCCGGGTGGTAGACGGGGATATGATAGAAAGCCCCGATCCTGGAGGGGATATCATCATCCAGATTGAATGGAGGATATTTGTTTCCCCAAGCATTATAATCCCAGTCCACAATTACTTTTTTATCCTTGGCCAGGGGGTTGATCAGGAAAGCAGGTCCATGATCACGGCACCAGGCGTCATTGGTGGGGTTTAAATGAAATTCCACCCTGGAAAGATCCGTCCCAGCCTGCCTAAGGCAGTCCTCAGCGAACTGGCGCATCCCGGGATTACAGACATTGATACATACCCTTTCCCCTTCGGCAAGCAGGCGGATGAACTGGCTGTAGGCGGGATAGACTGCACTGATGCTACCGGGCCAGGAAGCTTCCTTGTGGGGCCAGCTCAGCCAGGTCGCTTCATGCGGATACCATTCTGCTGGAAAATAATATCCTTCCCGCGAAGGGTAGGGATTCATTCTGCTTTCGGTTGTTTATCGTCAATATAGCGCTGGAGCAAGGGGGAGTAGGAATCAATACGCCGGTCACGCAGAAAAGGCCAATGCGTCCGGTAATATCCGGTTTGATCCAAATCAATTTCCTCGATAAGTAATTCTTCCCTGTCCGGAGATGCCCGGTTCAATATCGTACCAAATGGATTGGCTATAAAGGATCCGCCCCAGAATTTCATGGCAGATTCAGTCCCTGTGCGGTTCACTGCCACCACATGAACCCCATTGGCTACTGCATGACCCCGCTGGATGGTCTCCCAGGCATTGTATTGCTCCGCATTGGTCCGGTCATCCTGGAGTTTGGACCAACCGATTGCGGTGGGATAGAAAATGATCTCTGCGCCAAGCAGGGCCGTGATTCTTGCTGCCTCGGGGAACCATTGATCCCAGCATATCAGCACACCGATCCGTCCATACCTGGTTTTAAATACGCTATATCCCTGATCCCCCGGGGTGAAATAAAATTTTTCGTAATAACCCGGATCATCCGGAATATGCATTTTACGGTATTTACCCAGTAATTGACCATCTGCATCCACTACGATAGCCGTATTATGATAGATTCCCTGGGCTCTTTTTTCAAACAGGGAAGCGACGATCACAATGTGCAGTTCTGCTGCCAGTCCGGAAAGAACCAGGGACAGGGGTCCCGGGATCGCTTCCGCGAGGTAGAATTTTTCATAATCTTCCGTATCGCAGAAATACGGAGAAGTGAAAAGTTCCTGGGTACAAATGATCTGAGCACCCCCGGCTGCTGCTTCCCGGATCTTCCCGGTTGCTTTGAGCAGATTTTGCTCCGGATCCTGCGAACAGGACATTTGTATTAATCCCAATTTTACCTTAGCCATAGCTAATATTAAACCTGAGGTAAAAATAAGGTTAAATATTTACTGCCGTTTAAGTATAGATGAAAAATGCATGGGGCGTTATCCGAATGGATATCCCCGGTAAGGATAAACCAGTCAAAATATCATTCCATCTTTTGACTGTCCTATGTGGAATGAATCAATCTACTGGTTCGATCAAAGGAATTAGTGTACTGAGCAGGTCCACTGAATTGAACAACGGAGGATCTTATCCTCATTGAGCAGGAGATGCTCATGTTGACAGGCCCGAAAACCAATGCGCAGACCCTGCTTTTTTGAAAATGGCCACAGGCATGATCCGGATTCAGGGTCCCGTATATACAATTCTCCAAACCGAACCCCCTGCATCATCAGTGATATACAGGGACCCATCAGGTCCCTGGGCCAGGCCCACCGGCCGGTGCTTGGCATCGGCAGGACTTTTAATCACCGGGGTTTCGGCAAATCCCCTGGCGAAAAACGAAAAACTCCCTGCCGGTTTAATTCCTTTAAAAGGGACAAAAACGATATCATAGCCGGCCTGGGGAAGCGGAGCCCTGTTCCAGGAACCATGAAAGGCAATGAAGGCTCCGTTCCGGTAGGAAGCCGGAAACGCGGTTCCGGTGTAAAACATCAGCCCATCTGGGGCCCAATGACCCGGGAAGGCCATGATCGGATCCTGGTATTTTCCTTTGGGTACTTCTTTTTTGCCATTGCCTCCATATTCCGGCATAACCATCAGGCTTTTTCGGAGTTCATCATAATAGGCATAGGGCCATCCGTAATTTCCCTGATCCTTGATCTCCAGGAATTCCTCGGCCGGCAGCTCAGCACTCATCGTATCGGTATAGTATTGGGGAAATAATTGAAAGAGCTGATCCCGGCCCTGCATCATGGCAAAGAGATGATTAGCCTGAATATTCCAGGTGATTGCCACACAATTGCGCAGCCCGGTGGCATATCTGCGGCCCCCTTGTTGCTGGGTTTGATTCTCCCGTCCTGCATTGAACTGCCAGATGCCGCCATGGAGGGCAAGCAGGGGGCATGGCATGATGCCTGGAGAACCCTTAGTCCGGTCTTCCACCTGGCAGGCATTGGAGGGGGCACCAATATTTACATATAAGTGGCCACTGTCGTCAAAGGCAATAGTCCGGGCCCGGTGCTCATCCTGGGCAGGTAATCGGGCAACCATCTGGGCATCTAAATCGGGGACCAGTGATCCTGGTAACATTTTAAATCGCAGGACCGCGGTGTCCGTAGCCCAGTAGAGCCAACCATCATGGATGCCAATCCCGTTACCATGGCCATTCCCGAAATACCGGATCACATCGGCCTGCCCATCCCCGTCTGTATCCCGCAGGGCTACAATCCCACCCCCGTGGCTCATCCTGTTCAGTCCGATATAAATATCCCCGTTCGGGGCGACGGCGATTTGTCTGGCAGCGCCCAGGTTCCGCGCAACTACTATGGCATGAAATCCCGCAGGTAACACCAGCCCGTCATTGTCCGGAGCAAAAGCCAACCCAGGTTTTTTACCGGAACCGGAATGAGACGAGGAGGAATTACTGTGGCAGCCTGAGATAACCAGGGCTGTGGAAATAATCCACAAACCCGCTGAAAAGGAAGAATGCATTTTCATGGAAAAAAGGATGGATGATCAATAATCCAAGGTAACGAAAATCAGCCTTTTCCCAAAATCAAATGGATATGCGGGAGCCCTTTTGCAGGCTATGATTTTCTGTAATTTCCAGTTCCCAGGCCTGAAATGACCATAATCAGCAAGTCCGGGATCGGGGAGGTCAGGAAACTTTACTCCAGTCAGTTTATCCCCGGAAAGTGATGGCGGACAAAGGCTTCCAGTGCGGCATACTTGGGAAGTCCCAGCCGGTCGTATAATTCTGCGGTAGCTGCATTACGTTCTTCCGCCCTTTGCCAGAATTCGCGGCTGTCGCTACCCTGGAACACCACCCCGTCCTTCTGGGACTGATGAATAAAGATGCCGTTTCGTTTTTGGACCACCTGGTCAGGACTCATGGGTATGGCCATTTCGATATCAAAGACATCCCATTCCTGCCAGGCGCCCCGGTAAAGCCATACCCAGCAGTCTTTCAGGAAAGATTCCTCCTTCATCCGGCGAATGGATTCGAACACAATATCCAGGCAGACCTGATGGGTGCCATGCGGATCGGCCAGGTCTCCTGCAGCATAAATCTGATGTGGCCTGATCTGCCTGATCAAGTCCATGGTAATCCGGATGTCTTCTTCCCCGGGAGGATTTTTTTCCACTGCGCCGGTTTCGTAAAAAGGCAGGTTCAAAAAATGGATGTTTTCATCTTTAATACCCACATACCGGCAGGTGGCCTTGGCTTCGCACCTGCGGATCAGTCCCTTGATCGCCCGGATATCCGGAGTGTCCAGATCACTGGGTTTTTTGGTTTTGATAAAACCCTTGGCATCATCCAGTATCCTTCCGGCCCGGCTCTTATCAATCCCGAATATTTCATCGAATCCTACGGCAAAATCAATGAAGCGGAGGACAAATTCATCACTGACGGCAATGTTCCCGGAGGTCTGATAAGCGATATGCACATCATGTCCCTGGTCATGAAGCCGGATAAAAGTCCCTCCCATAGATATAATATCATCGTCGGGATGGGGGGAGAATATAATCACCCGTTTTTTAGCCGGGTGTGATCTTTCCGGGTGATTGGGGATCTGGACCTCGGGCTTTCCCCCTGGCCACCCCGTAATGGCATCCTTCATGCCGTTGAATACGGTCAGGTTGATATCATAGGCTGAGCCGAACTGCACCAGCAGATCACTCAGGCCCTGATCATTATAATCATTGTCCGTCAGCATCAGGATGGGTTTGTTTACTTCCAGGGCCAGGGTGCAAACGGCCTTGCGGATCATTCGGGGGGTCCATTCACATTCCCCGGTCAGCCAGGGTGACTTGAACCGGGTCAGCTCCGCACCGGCTGCTTCATCCAGCATGAACCGGCAATCCGGATGCTGCTGCAGCAGGGAAGCCGGTACCTGGTCCGTGCTATGCTTCTCCACGGCCTGCCAGACCACCAGGGCCTTATTCTGCCCCCAGGCCAGCAGTCGGATCTTCTTGGCTTTCAGGATGGTGCTGATCCCCACCGTTATAGCCAGTCTGGGCACCTGGGCCAGGCTGGAAAAATCATAGGCATTCGCCAGCCTGGTGGAATTATCCAGCGCGATAAGCCGGGTACGGGAATTCAAATTGGAACCAGGCTCGTTGAACCCGATATGACCATTGTTTCCGATGCCCAGCACCTGCAGGTCAATGCCCCCCAAAGCTTCTATTTCTGCATCATAAGCCTCACAATAGGGTTTAATTTTTTCCTTGGGTACCGTGCCATCGGGGATATGAATATGGGAAGCCGGAATATCCACATGATCGAAAAGCTGCTCCCGCATGAACCGGTTATAGCTTTGCAGGGCGTCAGGGTTTATGGGATAATATTCATCCAGGTTGAAGCTGACCACGCCGGCAAAGCTGAGCCCCTCCGACCGGTGCATACGGACCAGTTCTGCATACAGGTGTTTCGGGGTGGAACCTGTCGCCAGACCTAGGATGCAGGGTTTGCCTTCGGCTTCCTTCACCCGGATAAGATTAGCAATTTCCCGGGCTGCAGCCTGCGAACCTTCTTCAGCCGTGGGATAGATATCCACCGGCACCTGTTCAAAGCCGGTGGTCAGGTCAAAGCCTTGTCCCTTCTTTATTCTCATGGGTAAGATTGGTTTTATGTTGTGGTATAATGAAAACCCAGGCATCATGACAGGGGGGGTGCATCCGGGCCTGGCGGGGAATAAAGATTCGGATTCCGCTGCCAGTAATCATCCAGTGCAAAATGCCTGGGTATCCCAGCAACCGGATCCGGATGCCTTTTGCCGCCGACAGGCCGCCGATCAGCACCTGGGTAGGCATCCTGGTTTCCCCGGAATCTGCGAGGTAAATGCCATATATGCTGGACCCATCATCTTTCCGCGTAAAGTAAACCCGTCCGGATGCATAAGGAGCCACCGGGGTGGTTTGATAAATGGCACTGCTGTTTACCCTCATCCAGTTACCGATCCCCCGGAGTCGCTCATAGGCCACGGGATCCCAGTCCCCTTGCGGCCCGGGCCCAATATTCAGCAGGAAATTCCCACCCCTGGAGACAATCCTGACCAGGAGGTGAATGAGCTGGTAAACCGGTTTATACCGGTCACCGGGTTTATAGCTCCAGGATGTACCCATGGTCATGCAGGTCTCCCAGGGATAGGGTAGGGGTTTGGAAGGGACCTGCTGTTCCGGGGTACGGTAGTTCTCATAGGGACCTGGCACATCCCGGTCCACGATGATCAGCCCGGGTTGCAGGGACCTGGCCATGGCGGCGATCCGTGGCATATCCACATCGTCATTTTTTCGGGGGTTAAGGGCGATTTCTTCCGGGGAATGGGGACGCACCCAGCCTCCATCCAGCCAGAGAATATCTATCGGACCGTATGTTCCGCTCATGAGTTCCCGGATCTGGTTATAGGTGAAATCCCTGAACCGTTGCCATCTCCGGGGATAGCGGGCTTCATCGAAATTCGGATATCGGTCCAGGGGAGGGAAATAGGGCCACCAGTAATCCGGCGAATGCCAGTCCGGTTTGGAAAAATAGGCACCGATACCGAATCCCTGGCTACGGAATGCCTTGAAGAGTACCTGAGTGATATTGGCCCTGGGATCCGTATGGAAGGGGCAGCTGTCGGACGTGATCCGGTAATCCGTCTGCCTGGTATCGAACATGCAAAAGCCATCATGATGCTTGGTGGTGAAAACCAGGTACTTCATTCCGGCATATTTGGCTGCGGCAGCCCATTTGTCCGGATTGAACTGCACAGGATCGAAGCTGCTGATCAGGTGTTCATAATTGGACTTATAAACAAAATAGTTACGGGCACCATGACCATGCCGCTGGGTCCAGCCCTCATCTTCCGGGCAGATGCTCCAGCTTTCTACAACGCCCCACTGGCTATAAGTTCCCCAGTGCATCATCAACCCGAACTTCAATCCCTGCCACCAATGCAGCTTGCGAATGACCAGCGAATCAGCCGGTGGAGTATAAGCAACGGATTGCTGGGCCCTGGATCCCAGGGATAAGCAAATAAATACCAGCAGGGGTAAATATTTTTTCATGGTTACCGAAGAAGGTAAAATTAAAACTTTGATCCCAGAGGTTGACTATGCATTAAAATAATGCACTAAAAACTAAATAATTCTAAAAAATATGTAAATTATTTGATTATTTATAAGCATTTATTGGTATTTATGAATATTTATATAATTTTGCATTGGAAAAATGATTCACCTGTATGCGGTTTGCCCCGTTACTTCCGGTTCAAGAAATTCAGGAAGCTTCCCCTGAGGGGAGACTTGCCCTGTTGATTACCACCGGTACCCTGGATCACCAGGGAAGGTAAGTCCTATATCAGATTTTGGATTGATTCTGGCGCCTTCCCCCGGGGAGGCGCTTTTATTTAAAGCACAGCCATGACTAGAATATTGAAATTTGGCGGTACTTCAGTCGGTTCGGCCGAAAGTGTGCAAACCCTGGTACATATCGTTCGCGGCCATCTGGACCAGGGTGACCGTATTGCCCTGGTGATCTCGGCCATGAGCGGGGTCACCAACAGCCTGCTGGAGATGGCTGAAATGGCTGCCGGAGGCGGGGATTACGCCGGGATGTTGCAGCAGGTGGAACGCAGGCACCTGGACCTTATCCAAAGCCAGATCGGGGTGAAAAAGCAGAATGCGGCGATCATGCCGCTGAAACTGTATTTCAATGCCCTGGAAGACTTGCTGAGCGGGGTTCGGGCCCTGGAAGAACTCAGCCCGCGGACCCTGGATCATATCGCCGCATATGGTGAACTGTGTTCAACCATGGTCATCTCCCGCATCCTGGAACAGGTTCATCCGCAGGTCCGGTTTACGGATGCCCGCGACTGGATCAGGACAGACAGCCAGTTCGGCAATGCCCGGGTGAATTTCGAGGTAACCAATCCCTGCATCGAGCAGGCATTCCGGGACGAACCCGGAGCCCTGTTTTGCATCACCGGTTTTATCGCAGCCAATGAGCATAAACAAACCACCACCCTCGGGCGCGGGGGAAGCGATTATACGGCAGCCATCATAGGTGCAGCCTTGTCCAGTCCGGAAATACAGATCTGGACGGATGTGGATGGTTTCATGACCGCGGATCCGCGGATGGTGCGCAAAGCTTGTCCGTTGCCGGAAATCTCCTATACGGAAGCCATGGAACTGTCTTATTTCGGGGCCCGGGTCATTTATCCGCCCACCATGATTCCGGTTTTTTTGAAAAAGATTCCCATCCTGGTCAAAAATACCTTTAATCCGGATTTTCCCGGAACCATCATCCGGGAAAAGGTCAGGCGCAATGGTACCCTGATCCGGGGGATCTCCTCCATCAATGATATCACGCTGGTGAATGTGGAAGGGAGCGGCATGGTGGGAAGGACGGGCTTTAGTGGCCGGTTATTCACCCTGCTGGCCAGGGAAGGCATCAATATCATCCTCATTACACAGGCTTCATCCGAACATAGCATCACCTTTGCGGTCAGCCCTTCGGATGCCGGAAGGGCGAAGATCCTGATCGAGCAGGAATTCGAGCTGGAACTCCTGACCCGTAAAATTGAGCGGCCGGTCCTGGAACAGGAACTATCCATCCTGGCTGTGGTAGGGGAGAATATGAAACAGACCCATGGCCTTTCCGGCAAGCTGTTCAGTGCCCTGGGACGCAACGGCGTGAATGTCGCCGCTATGGCCCAGGGGTCTTCGGAATACAATATATCGGTGGCTATCCGTAAAAAGGACCTGTCCAAGGCCCTCAATGCAGTGCATGACGCTTTTTTTATCCATTCCAAAAAAACCCTGCATATATTTTATCTGGGTGTAGGTAATATCGGCAAAACCCTGCTCAGCCAGATCAGGGCCCATGAAACTGGGCTGATGGAAAAAAATTCCCTGAAGCTTCGGGTGATCGGGATCACCAATACGCGTCACATGATCTTTGAGCAGGAGGGGATAGATCTGTCCGGATGGGAGGCTGCCCTGAACCAGCGAGGGGAAAAAGCGGATCTGGAAAATTTTGTCAAAAAGATGATTGCCATGAACCTGCCCAACAGTGTATTCATTGATAATTCCGCCAGTCCCCTGGTGGTACAGCATTATGAAGAGCTTTTCCGCTCCAATATATCCGTGGTTACCTGTAACAAGATCGGTAATTCCGGGAGTTATGACCAGTACAGGCGGTTCCGGGAGGCGGTTAAAAGGTACGGGGTGGATTTCTTTTATGAAACCAATGTCGGGGCGGGCTTGCCGATCATCAGCACCTTGCGTGACCTCCTGGTCAGCGGGGACCGGATCATCCGGATCGAAGCGATCCTGTCCGGAACAATATCTTTCATATTCAACAATTTTACGGGGAATGCTTCCTTTTATGAAATTGTCCGGGAAGCCCAGCAGCGGGGCTTCACGGAACCGGATCCCCGGGATGATCTGAGTGGTCTGGATTTTATGCGCAAGATGCTGATCCTGGCCCGGGACTCAGGCTATCCGGTGGAAGCCTTCGATGTCAGGATACAGGATATCCTGCCGGAAAATTGCCTGAAAGCGAAAACGCTGGAAGCGTTCTATGAAGAACTCCGGTGTTCAGACGCGTATTTTGAATCACTGAAAGCGAATGCTGCCGCAGCACAAAAAGTACTTCGGTATACGGGCTGCCTGGAAGACGGTCAGGTTTCCATCTCCCTGAAGATGCTGGATAGTTCCCACCCGTTCTATGCTCTCAGCGGCAGTGACAATATCATTTCCTTCACTACGGAAAGATATGCTTCCCGGCCCCTGGTAGTCAAGGGGCCGGGAGCTGGCGCCGAAGTGACTGCCGCAGGGGTATTTGCCGACCTCGTCAAAGTGGGTGCTTCGGGATATTATTAATACAATTTGTTCCAATGGACACGATTCGAGTGTTTGCGCCGGCTTCGGTAGCCAATGTAGTCTGTGGTTTTGATGTGCTCGGCTTTGCCGTAAACCTTCCCGGCGATGAGGTCATCGTGAAGCTTAACCGGACTCCAGGAGTCCGGTTAACGGCAATTCACGGGGATGGGGGGACCCTTCCCATGGACCCTTCCAGGAATACCGTGAGTGCCGTCATCATGAAATATCTGGAGGCCTTAGCAGACAGGGAAACCGGAGTGGATATTGAACTGTTCAAGAAAATGCCGGTCGGCAGCGGGCTAGGCTCCAGCGCTGCAAGCACCATCGCCGGTCTTTTTGCCATCAATGCACTGAAAGACTTCCCGATGACCCCCGAAGAGATGCTACCCCTGGCCCTGGAAGGGGAACAGCTGGCCTGCGGGCAGGGTCATGCAGATAATGTGGCCCCGGCGCTGCTGGGTGGATTCGTCCTGATCCGCAGCTATGATCCGCTGGATATCATCCGGCTGCATACTCCCCCGCACCTGATCTGTTCCCTGATCCATCCCCAGATCGAGATCCAGACCCGGGATGCCCGGAGGATCATTAAAAAGCAGGTCCCCCTGGCTGCTGCAGTGATGCAGATGGGTAATGTGGGGGGGCTGGTCGCTGGTTTATACCGCGAGGATGATGAACTCATCAGCCGTTCGATGCAGGATGGACTCATTGAGCCCACCCGGGCCATCCTGATTCCCTGGTTTTACCAGCTCAGGGAGATGGCGATGGATGCAGGGGCCCTGGGATTCGGGATCTCGGGTTCCGGACCATCTGTCTTTGCCCTCAGCCCAAGTGTGGAGACTGCCGGGAAGGTCGTGGAAAGAATCAGGGCCAGGTTGCAACAGGAAGGTATCGACTCGGAAGGGTATGTATCCGCCATTAACCGGGAGGGACCCCGAATCCTTGGCTGAACTGCCACAATGAAGCTTTTATCATGAAACTTTACAGCACCAGGCAAAAAGCACCTGAAGCCAGCCTGCAGCAGGCCCTGTTCGCTGGCATGCCTGCAGATCAGGGCCTGTATATGCCCGTCGCCATTCCCCGGTTGCCGGTAGAAACCCTGAACCTCATGGAGGGTTTGGCTTTTCCGGAGATTGCTTTTCTGATCGCTCAGGCCCTTATCGGGGACAGCGTGGAAGATCAGGTGCTGAAAGAGATCACCCGGGAAGCCTTCTCATTTCCCGTACCGCTTCGCCAGATCGGGGAAAATGAGTATGTGCTGGAATTGTTTCATGGGCCTTCCCTGGCTTTCAAGGATTTCGGGGCGAGGTTTATGAGCCGGCTGATGGGCTCTTTTCCGTCCTTGGATAAAAGAGAGCTGCAGATCCTGGTGGCCACTTCCGGGGATACGGGTGGGGCAGTGGCCATGGGTTTTTATGGGGTGCCCGGCATCCGGGTCACGATACTCTATCCGTCCGGCAGGGTCAGTAACCTGCAGGAAAAGCAGATGACCACTCTTGGCGGAAATATCCGGGCCTTGGAAGTAGCCGGAAGTTTTGATGACTGCCAGGGGATGGTGAAGCAGGCTTTCGCAGACAGATCCCTGAATCAGGAACTGCGGTTATCCTCGGCAAACTCGATCAATATAGGAAGGTTGATTCCCCAGATCTTTTATTATTTCTATGGCTGGGCTTGTCTGCCGGCCCGGAAATCAGCACTATACTATTCCGTGCCCAGCGGTAATTTCGGCAACCTGGTAGCCGGGCTCATGGCCTGGAAAATGGGACTTCCCATAACCCGGCTGGCCGCTTCTACGAATGCCAATGATGTGGTTCCCCAATGGCTGATCAGCGGGGAGTACCGACCACGCCCATCGGTACATACGCTATCCACGGCAATGGATGTGGGGAACCCCAGTAATTTCGAGCGGATAGTCAGCTTATTCCAGGGAGACCGGGAATTAGTCAAATCAATGGTATCCGGGTATTCTTTCAGCGATGAGGAAACCCGTCAGGCCATCCGAAGGGTATATGACTGGACCGGTTATATCCTTTGTCCCCACAGTGCGGTCGCCTGGCTGGGTCTACAGGCATTGACTGCTGAAAAAAGAGGGGGGCAATATGCCGCGGTGCTCCTGGCGACCGCACACCCCGGTAAATTCCCGGACATATATGATGCGGATATGGCCTCCCAAATCCATCTCCCGGAACTGGACTTTAATATGCAGGGAGCGCAACAAATATCCGTAAAGATAGCCGCTGAATACAGCGGGCTGCGTCGGATCCTCCTGGAAAGTTCCAGGTAAAAGGCAGCCATTCATTGGTTGAGGTTAGGCAGGTGGCATTCTTCCTTCAGGTATCTTTCCAGGTACTGGAAACTCACTTCCTGGATCAGCAGGTAGCTCCCAAAACTATAAGCAGCCCCATGACCACCGGGAGGATAAAGCCGGAGGTCGACATCCTTGCCTGCATTGGTCAGGGCGGTAAGCAGTTGCATGGAATTGACCGGATGGACATTGTCATCCATAGTGGAATGGATCAGCAGCAGATGACCTTCCAGCCCGGAAGCATGGGTCATTGCAGCGCTTTGGATATAGCCTTCCTCGTTGTCTGCCAGGGGTGCCATATATCTTTCTGTATAGATATCATCGTACAGTCTCCAGTCGGTAACCGGTGAATTGGCAATCCCAACCTTGAATACTCCGGGATGAGTGAGCATGGTGAAAATAGTGCTGTATCCTCCGTAACTGGTGCCTATAATGGCCATGCGGGTGGAATCTATATAGGGGAAATGGGAAAGCCACCTGGCTGCTTCGGCAAAGTCCTGACTTTCATATTTACCCAACTGTTTGTACACGATCTTCATAAATGCACTGCCATAGCCGGCGATTCCGCGGTTGTTGATGTCCACTACAAAAAAACCTTGCTGGGCCAGGTACTGATCAAAACCCGATTCATTAAAGGAGTTATAGACTGCATGGGATTCCGGACCTCCATAGATGGTAAAGACCACCGGATATTTTTTGGTTGAATCGAAATCCGTGGGCCGGATGATGGACCCGTCGAGCGTAGCGTTATCGCTGGTCTTGAATTGAAACAGGGTTTTTGGCGAATAGGCATGGGTACTCAGGTAGCGGAGTACATGCCGACCATCCTTCAGGGTGAGTACCAACCGCTTCCCGGTCTGCCATAATTCTACATGGGTTGGTGTATCCAGGCTGGAATAATAATCCAAATAATACTGCTGGTTGGGAGACATGTTGATGCGGTGATATCCCTTTGCCATGGTCAACCGTTGTTCTCCGCTCCCATCGAAGTGGATGGAGTATAACTGTTCCTCCAGGGGAGATGCTTCAGCAGATGTGTAATAAACCGTTTGAGTCCCGGGATTGATCCCTGTCACTTTATTGACATCCCAGTTACCGGTAGTCACCCGATTGATCAGCTTGCCATCATACCCGTACCGGTAGATTTGGTAGTAACCGCTGCGGTCCGATATCCAGAAAAATTCATGGATTTTCGGCGGGAAAAACATCATGTCATCCACCCCGGTGTAAAAATTGAAAATGGATACCCAGGTATTGTTCTTTTCTTCCATGACCAGCTGGTGTTTCCCTGTGTTCAGGTTGAAGAAGAAAAGCTTCATGTCGTTCTGGGCCCGGTTCAGGGTCATTACCGCCAGGACACCTGGCTCGCTGGTCCAGTATACCCTGGGGATGTAAAAATCCCCTTTTTCCCCGGTATTGAGCCAGACCCTGTGGCCGGTATGCACATCCACCACCCCAATGCTCACGGAAGGATTGGGATCCCCGGGCTGTGGAATGGGAATTCGGATGTATTTGGGGTGGGTGCCGGCGTAGCTGGTCATCTGGAAAACAGGCACGGCTGCTTCATTGAAATGCCAGAATGCGATAAAGCGGCTGTCCGGGGACCATGTCCAGGCCCTTGCTTTGCCGAATTCCTCTTCGTATACCCAGTCATAATGACCGTTAAACAGGTTCTTACCCGTATCACGAGTGAGCTCTTTTTCCTTTTTGGTGGACAGGTCATACACATACATGTTACCACCCCTTTCAATGCCGGCCAATTTGCCATCGGGCGAAAGACTGGCTGTACGGGCTCCCCGGGCAGCTAAACGCAGGGATTGATTATCCAGGGAATACACGTAATAATCAGAAACACCCGATCTGCGGTACAGTTTGCGGAAATTAGTCTCAAATACAATATGGCGGGAGTCATGGGACCACTGGAAGGACCGGTATTCAAATGGAGTATCCGTACCCGGGAAGTCAAGGTCCTTATTGCCAAAGACCAGTTGATCCTTTCCGGTTTCCGGGTCAAAGGACCGGATATCCTGCCTTCCGTTCAATGCATTGGGTGCAGTATAGGAGTATCGGGTGCCACCGTCAATCCAGTTCAGGTTGGCGGGTCCGGGCCTGCCGCGGAGATACCATTGGGACAGCAACCCTTCCTTCAGGTTCTTATACCTGATCTTATGCTGTGCGGACAGGGGAAGAGCAGTCGACAATGCCAGTCCAACCAGGGCCAGCGTAAAAAAGGATAATTGCTTTTTCAAGAGTTAGGAGTATTAGGTTCGGGTAGGTGAAAGGTATGGCAATGTATAAAATAATAATAAAACTGGCTTACCATTTATCCTTTAGTGTTCAAGGCCGTTTCGGCGGCAGTCCGGATAAGGCCGACCTGCCGGGCATCGGTAACGGATAACTCGTATTCCTTTCCATCGTTTCCCAAAGCGATCAGGGGGTTTTTAAAGTTCATCCGGCCAGCAAGGGTTATCCGCGCTGAAGTATGAAATTCTGTGGCCCCAGTTTCCCGGACCAGGGCGGCAATATTATGTTCCCGGATACCGGATCCGGGCATAATGATGATCCGGCCTGCTGCCTGGCGGATTAAATCAGCAATCAGTGGAGCGCCCTCCAGGGCGGTCGGCTGCTGTCCGGAGGTCAGGATTCGCTCGCAGCCTGTATCCAGGATATCTGTTAATGCCTGGTTTGGGTCGGCTGTCATATCAAAAGCCCGGTGGAAGGTCACTCCCATCGGCCACGCCAGTTCTACCAGCCTGCTTACCTGGTCCTTGTCCACTTGTCCATCTGCATGGAGGATTCCCATGACGATACCGTCACAGCCGGCATTTTTGCAAAACAGGATATCCCGGGTCATGACCTCCAATTCCCCTTCGTCATACAGGAAATCGCCTCCCCGCGGCCGGATGATCGGGTAAATTTCGATAGTGCAAAATTTCCGGACGGACTGAATGGTGCCAGGGCTGGGAGTCGTTCCTCCTTCGTTCAGGTTGGCGCAGAGCTCGATCCGGTAGGCACCTCCCTGCTGGGCAGCTATTCCCGAAGCCAGGGAAGCTGCACAGACCTCCAGAATAATGGGGGCAGGCTGAAATGTTTTATCGGTAAACAAGGTTTTTTAGCCTGAATTTAGTTTAATTGGGCCTCATATATCCTAAAAAAACCAATGATACCTTGACTTCCTTTATTATGCCAAGCCAGGAAGTATTTCTATAATAAAATGAAATAAGCCACTGACCTGAACTTGTTTATTAAGTGGTGAAATGCCTCCTTCCGGAAATATTACAAAGTCCTTTTTTAAGGTAAGATCATCCAGTCAGTGTAAAAACTCTTCGATAATATAGGATTGGATGAAAACTTAATGTCCCCTTCGGGGAATGGGAGAAAATCCCTCGCCTTCAGGCGTAGACTTTAGTTTGACTTTAATATCATTTTGGATACAAAGGCACTTATTTCAAATTCGAATAACAAATCATATAAGTATATAGGATTACATTGAAAAACAGGACCTGATCAAAGAAACTGAAATTGATTTCAAAATCATAGCTGGGTAAGTCGTCATTTGACGACCCGGAATATCAAACCCTTCGACTTTAGTCGAGGGTAGTTTAGTTTCCACTGCAGATATAGGTATTATGCTATTAACCAATACTAAAGCATATTCAGCTCCATGATAGGAACGGTAATAATATAAGATACAGTGGACTTGAGCAGGGAAGCAGATTCCGTTAAACCATACCTGATCTACATGACTCAGGGAGGAAGCATCGCCTTTCTCAAGATTAAAGTGCCGTCCCTGACAGAACTTATTGAGGATTTTAACACCTTCTTTGTGTCTGTAAATCCGGAGCTGGGTACCAACCGATAGTTAGTCAAAGGGGACAGCATGGCCCTCAGTAATTCAACTTTCGCACTTAAATCAACTTAATATTACTTTGTGATTTGGTGAGAATAATTCCAAGATCCCCTTTAATTTATCCTGATTGATCAACCGGGCAATACAAGCGTCGATATCCTCAATGATTATATCAAATGATTCCATGATAATTTTCATGACGGCCACTAATAAATCCCAAAGCCTGGCATGAAGGGTACGTTCCTGCATTTGCTCTCCCACATCCCGGAATATTTCTCCTCTGGTCTCATAATCATCAAAACGTTTCCTTAAGGTAAGCAGAATATATTGGATCATGGTAATGGTGGTATCTGCTATTTGTGCATCAAATCCTTGGATTGGCATCCGCCCAGGTTAAGGTACTGTTTCCCCTCCTTAAAGAGGACTTTTATAGTCCAGCGGATTTGATAGAGTTCCATGAGCCTCATATATCCCAGGGAAGTATCCGTGGAAAGGATCAGATGCCATTTCCCTCTTTTACCGAAACGGCTGAAAAACAATTTAACGGGATATTCTTTGTACTCTGCTTC
>DATLTB010000120.1:0-11880 GCA_035533815.1 Chitinophagaceae bacterium | reverse complement strand
GCCATAAGTAGAAGCCCCTTTCTCATGATCAGTTATTTATCGTTGAAAACCTGTATCCGGAGCAAAAGCAGGCTTCCGATAATTGCCGGCAAAATTAAATTAATAAACCAAATGCCAACTGTAGCCGTGATAATCCCCAGCTTGTTTCCACTCAGCATTCCCAGGAAAAACAGGCTCACTTCACCCCGGATCATCACTTCCGCCAGCGCAATGGTGGGTATTATCGCCATGATCAGGAAAATAAGGCTGATCATCAGTAAACCCTGCCACCAGATCAGCCCAACCCCGGACAACTGCAGCAAGAACAGGTATTGGACCGAGAACAGGAGGTAACGTCCAAAGGAAAGCAGCAGCAGCTTTCCCAGTTCTCTGGGAGAAAACCGGCCGAGTATCAGTATAAAGGTCTTCAGGCGACTCAGGAGTTTCACCTTGCTAAACAGATTAACGATCAGGTCGAGCCTGAAGTATAAAATAACCAGGCCTGCGGTAAGAATGGCCAGCAGCCCCAGGGAAAATTTCTGCCAGAGGGCGGTGGAAAAAAGGATATTCCCCTGGATAGCCCCCAAATGCAGGATATAATAGACCAGACCGCCTATTCCGCAGAGGATGGTGATGATCAGCTGGCTGAAACTACCGATCACCGTAACGGAAATGGCCCGGAGTTTGTTCATCCGTTTCAGATAAAGGATCCTCCCTCCGTATTCCCCGATCCTGTTAGGGGTGATCACAGCCAGGGAAAGCCCCGAAAGAATGGCAAAAAAGGAGCGGCTCAGCGATATCTTTTCCAGGGGATCCACGAGAATCTGCCATTTACGGGCTTCCAGGCCCCAGTTGATGGGCATCAATAAAATAACGGCAAGCAGACCGGCCAGGTGACCGCTGTCCAGTAATACCTTCAGCCCTTTCACGGAAGCCTGCAGGTTTTGTTGATTACGGATCTGGTGATAAATGGAAAAGGAAAGCCAGAGAAATAGCCCGATGCTGATCAGGTAATTGAAAATTATTTTGGTAGTTTTGTTCAGATCAGGGGGTTTTCACAAACCTACAGGAATATCATGATCCTGCAAAACACCTACCTTGCTGATCCGGCACCCTGCTAAAACCCACTTCCTTGGAAAGCCCGAACCATATCATTCTAGGCATTGATCCCGGTACGGTGGTCATGGGATTCGGCATGATCAAAGTGTGCGGTAGCCAGGCTGTATTGCTGGACATGGGGGTACTTAAATTAGCAGCCCACCGGGACACTTACCAGCGGCTCCGCCTCATTCATGAAAAGATAACCGCCCTAATCGGGCAGTACAAGCCGGTTGACTTTGCCGTGGAAGCTCCATTTTTCGGGAAAAATGTGCAAAGCATGCTGAAGCTTGGGCGCGCTCAGGGGGTTGCAATAGCCTCAGCTATGCAGGCAGGTATCGGGGTTTGTGAGTATTCACCCCGAAAAGTAAAACAATCGGTTGCCGGTAATGGGAATGCCAGCAAAGAACAGGTCTGGCTGATGCTTCAAAGAATACTTTCTTTCCAGGAGCGCCCGGAATATTTTGACGCCACGGATGCTGTAGCCGTGGCGGTATGTCATTTCTTCCAGCAAAAACCGGGACTTAGCTTACCCAAATCAGGACTCCGGAGCTGGGAGGATTATGTCCGGAAAAACCCGGATAAAGTATCCGGATTTCCCCGTCCCTGACCAGTCCGCAGTCCTGTCCAGGCCAAAGGCCGTATATTTAGGTTAATTTCTGCGACAGTTACCCTCACTTGCCTGCCTTATGGAATACAAAGCCCGGATCTTACTGGTGGAAGATGATGAAGGCCTGGGTCAGGTGATCATGGACAGCCTCAGACATGCTGGATATGAAGTGCTTCATTGTACGGATGGGGAGAGGGGATGGCAGTACTTCCAAAAAAAAACCTTTGACCTGGTGCTGCTGGACCTGGTCCTGCCTAAAAAAGACGGCTTTACCCTGCTGCACCAGATCCGTAATAAAAACAAGGATATCCCCCTGCTGATCCTGACAGCAAGCTCCGGGGAAGAGGAAAAGGCGGTGGGTTTCCGGTCTGGGGCAGATGATTATATCACCAAGCCCTTCAGCATGCAGGAATTATGTTTCCGCATCGAGGTGTTTCTCCGGCGCAGCAAACCCCTGCAGCCAGCGCAGCATGCCCGGTTCAACCTCGGTGATCTGTGCTTCGATTATAGTGAGATGGTCCTCATCGGCCCGGAAGGCCCTCCGAACAACCTGACTCAGAAGGAAGCCGAGCTCCTGAAATTCTTTTGCGAACATGCCAATAAGATCCTGAGGCGGGAAGATATCCTGCGGGAAGTATGGGGCAAAGAGGATTATTTCCTGGGCAGGAGCCTGGATGTGTTCATCACCAAATTGAGGAAGCGGCTCCGGTCAGAACCTGAGATCGACCTGGAGACTATCCATGGGGTAGGTTTCAAATTCAATATGACCTGAATCCCGCTCAAAGGAAGGAAAGGATGTTTTGCTGGATTTCCTGCAGTTCGGCTGGGGGGAGTTTTAATTTAGGACGGGTGAAGTTCAGGTCATCTGCGGAATTAATCGGGATCAGGTGTAGATGGGCATGCGGCACTTCGATGCCAATCACACTTAACCCGACCCGGTTGCAGGGGAAGGCCCGTTGGATGGCCCGGGCAATGGGGCGGGCGAAAACCAGGATGTTTTCCAGGTACATATCATCCAGGTCAAAGAACAGATCCACTTCGATTTTAGGAACCACCAGCACATGTCCCCTGACGAGGGGGAAAATATCCAGGAAAGCATAAAAGTGGCTATCTTCCGCTATCCGGTAACCGGGGATCTCCCCCCGGATGATCTGAGAAAATATAGTCATGACAGTGTAATTGCGTTCCTGTAATTCAGGCGGTTATTTCCTCTATCAGGAAACGGACCAGGCCGTTGGGAGCCTGAACTTCAGCGGTCTCCCCGACTTTCTTGCCCAGCAGCCCCCTTCCTATCGGAGAAGTGACAGAAATTTTGCCTGCCCGCAGGTCAGCTTCCTTTTCGGAGACGATTTTGTATATAATGGATTTGCCGGTAGCCAGGTTCTTGATCTTCGCGCTGGATAGGATTGAGACTTTAGAGGTATCAATATCCTTGGTGTCTATAATCCGGGCGGTGATAATGGCTGTCTCCAGCTGGGCGATCCTTGCCTCATGATGACCCTGAGCATCCTTGGCGGCATCATATTCTGCATTTTCACGCAAATCGCCTTTTTCCCGGGCTTCAGCTATCGCCCTGGCAATTTCCGCCCTGCCCCTGGTCCTTAACTTGCTGAGTTCCTCCCTCATCTGATCCAGGGTCTCTTTGGTTACATAATTTATTTCTCCCATAGCAGAATTTTAAAAGGATGATCAGCTGCCTGGCTCCGTTCGGGAAAAAAAAATCAACGCCTCCGTGAGTACAGAAGCGTTGTTATATTCAAAGATAATAAAAAAATATTTCAAAACCAGGGTCTACCGGTTATCACCTGCTCAGGTTATAGCCCCGGATATGGGGGGTGCCTTCCTGTTCCAGGATACCCAGTTTGCGCAGCACGACCAGGGCCATTTTAAAGGAAGCTTCATGGGTATATCCGGCAATATGCGGGGTAATCAGTACATTTTCAGCATGCAATAAATACTCAAACTGGATTTTTTCCTCCTTATCCATCGTTTCCGGGCGTTCATTCTCCAACACGTCCAGGCAGGCACCGGCAACCTTTCCTGATTTCAGGCCCTCCACCAGATCTGGTGTATGGATGACCTGCCCCCGGGAAGTATTGATCAGAAAAACAGACCCGGTGAAAGATTGCAGGAAAGCGGTATTGACCATATGGGTGGTTTCAACTGTGAGCGGAACGTGCAGGCTGACCACATCCGCTTTTCGGAAGATCTCTTCCATCGGGGCTTCCTTCACCCCTTCATGTCCATACCCTTTGCGGTATTTGTCATAAGCCAGGATCTGGCAGTCAAATCCGGATAGCTTTCGGGCAAAGGCCGTTCCGGTAAATCCATATCCGATAATACCGATTGTTTTATCCCGGATCTCAAATCCCCGGTTCCTTTCCCTTTCCCATACCCCTTCCCTGAGTTCCAGGTTGCTTTTCAGGATATTGTCATATACGCAAAGCAGCATGCCTATCGCTTGTTCCCCTACAGCATCGCAATTGCCTTCCGGGCTGCTGACACAGCGGATCCCATGGCGGGCCGCATAATCCACATCAATCATTTCCATCCCGGAACCCAGCCGGGCCACCCATTGGAGCTGGTTTGCATTGTCCAGGATATGGGAGTCAATGTTCAGCCTGGTAGTGACGACCAGCCCAATGCATCCATGAATGATATGATACAGTTCATCATAGCTTATGGCGGGCTGATAAAGCACCTGGTAGCCTTTTTCTGTCAGCGTATCCACCAGATAGGGATGCACCCGCGCTGTGATCAGCACTTTTTTCAGGTTGTCGTTCATGAGGTCATGCGTTTGGATAGATCCGAAAATTCCTGAACAGTAAGTTCTTCCGCCCTGCGGCTGAAGATATCTTCCCTTAATGTTAATTGGTCAAATAATTTACCTGTGGGATTACGCAGGGTCTTGCGGCGTTGACCGAAGGAAGTCTTCACCAGGGTGAAGAACTGCCGTTCATCCTGAATACTGAATGAAGTGGAGTTTCGCTTCAGCCTGAGGACAGCGGACCTGACCTTGGGAGGCGGCATGAAGCATTGTTCATTCACCTCAAACAGATATTCCACATCAAAGAAGGCCTGGATAAGCACACTCATGATGCCATAGGCCTTGCTTTTACCGGTGGAAGCTATGCGCTGCGCCACTTCCTTCTGGAACATTCCTACCACGGTATCCACCTGGCTCTTCCAGTCCAGCAGTCGGAAAAGGATCTGGGATGATATGTTAAAGGGGAAATTGCCGATCACGGAAAAAGAGCCGTTAAAGGGTACCGGGCATTTCAGGATATCTTCCCGGATAATATGATCCCTGAGGATGGGAAATTTTTCTTCCAGCAGGGAAGCCTGCGCGCAGTCAATCTCCACGGCCCGGAAATGAATCCCCTCCAGCCCAAGAAGGTGAACGGTCAGGGCACCTCCACCTGGGCCCACTTCCAGGAGTTGCATGCCTGCATAAACAGGAAGGGCCTGTACAATTTTTCTGCTCACATTATCGTCGATTAGGAAATGTTGGCCCAGTGATTTTTTCAGCTTACCCATGCCAGAAAGTGGAAACAGCAGCAAATTTATGCCTTAATTGCATAAGCCGGCAAAAGTAAAATCGTAAATTTGCCGGATTAAACGAGACTGAAACAGCAGATATGGAAAGCAGCATTCATCCCAATAAGCCGGTCCTGGGAATAACTACCGGAGATATCAACGGTATTGGCATTGAACTGATCATAAAGACCTTTTCAGATAATCGGATGACAGAGATCTGCACCCCGGTGATCTTTGCTTCCAATAAAACCATCAATTTCTACCGTAAAATGGCCCCTGCGGAAGAAAGCGCTTTCAATTACCAGAACATCAAGGATTTCAGCAAAATTAATGTCAGGCAGGTCAATGTATTCAACTGCTGGGAGGAGGAACTGGTGATCAATCCCGGGGTGATCAATGAAACCGGGGGCAAGTATGCCATCCGGTCCCTGGTGGTCTGCACCCAATGCCTGAAGGACCGCCAGATTGATGGGATGGTCACCGGGCCCGTGCACAAGAAGAACATGCAAAGCCAGGATTTCCGCTATACCGGGCACACTCCCTTCCTCAAAGAGTTCTTTGGTACCAGGGACGTGCTGATGCTGATGGTGAGCGAAGGGCTTCGGGTGGGACTGGTTACCGAACATATTCCCCTGGGGGAGGTCAAAAAAACCCTTGGCACCGAGATCATACTGAGCAAGCTGCAAATAATGAAGGAATCCCTGATCAGGGACTTCGGGATAGCCGGTCCCAAAATCGCTATCCTTGCCCTGAACCCCCATGCCGGAGATGAGGGGCTTATCGGGGATGAAGAAAAGACCATCATTGCACCGGCAATCCAGCTGGCCAAGCAAAGTAATATCCTTTGTTTCGGGCCCTACAGTGCGGATGCCTTTTTTGCCCGGCAGATGCATCATCAGTTTGACGCTGTACTGGCCATGTACCATGACCAGGGCCTTATCCCCTTCAAATCACTGGCCCCGGCTCCCGGTGTCAATTATACTGCAGGCTTACCTGTCGTCCGGACTTCTCCCGATCACGGGACAGCTTTTGACATTGCAGGTAAAAACATAGCTGATGAATCCTCTTTCAGGCAGGCAATCTTCACCTGCGTGGATATCATCAATCAGCGCAAAAACTTCCAGGAAAATACCAAAAATCCCCTGAAGAAAGTGGAGATCGCCGCTGAATGAAAAACCTGGGGATCATTTATCTTTTTCAGCCCGCAGATACTGCTGGATATCCCGGACATATTCCTCGAAGGCCCTGATTCCTTTTGGGGTGACCCGGCAAAGGGTCTGGGGGTAATGATCAGGAAAGCTTTTATTCACTTCAATATAATCTGCTTCCTTCAGTTTCTGGATCTGAACACTCAGGTTGCCAGCCGTTGCATCGGTCTTTTCCTTCAGATAAGTGAATTCTGCCTCTTTTACCCCAATCAGGATGGACATCACGGCCAGCCTGAGTTGGGAATGCAGGACAGGATCCAGTTCTTTGAACGCTTTCATGGCTTTCCAAACTGTTTGCGCATCTTATGGCGGCGGTACCTCAACAGGTATCCCGGAATGATATAACTGACCAGGATGGCCGCCGACCCCGCCAGGATCTGGTCCTCAAATTTCATCCCGGCTGCGCCAATGGCCAGCAGCCAGGCTATGATGCCACCAATGATCAGGGGACGGAACCTGATCAGGTTCCCAGATACAAAGGTACCCAGACCATACAGGATCATATATCCGGGGTAAATCAGCATAGTGATCCGGTCCCAACCACTGACCGTGAAGATCATCGACAGGACAAAAAAAGCAATGAAGGTGCCCATCCACAGGTATTTCATGCTTTCCCCCACATAGGTCCTGACCCGGCTGGTCTTTCTAACCCCCCTTGAATGGATCACGGAGATGATGACACCTACCCAAATCAGCTGCCAGGCCAGGTAATGGTAAGGGTTATGCAGGAAAACCAGTAAAACATACTGGCTGAGGGAAGCAATCAGCACCAGCCATCCCCAGACCAGAAAATAAAAGCTGTCATCGGCCAGGTCATTCTTGGTCCGGTTTACCATGTCCTGGATCAACCGCAGGCTATCTTCAGGAGTAAATGTGGGTTCGGTCATATATTAATTTTGGATTTATTGACTGCACTGGGCCAACAATTGCGTGGCCTGGGCTTCTCCCCACCTGGGATCAATATCGCTTTTGGGTTTGAAGGAACCATATTTATCCACCGCTTCCTGTAATAAGGGCTTAGCAGCAGCTTTTCCACCGCCATAAGCAGCAGGAGTATAAAATTTCCCTTCCCCCTCCAGCAGGTAGACGCGCGGATTGGCAGGATCCAGGGTCTCCGCTTTCTGAAGGTCCTGACCCGACTGCATGCCATATTGCATGCCGCGGGTCATCGGGTCAACCTTGATCCGGGCGGAGGCAACCATGGATTTCAGGCAAAGAACCTCGGAATTATTGGGAGAAAGGGAATCCGCTTTGGCTGCAAAGATTGCGGCCTGATCGGCATATCCGTCCACCTTGTTCATATCCATTTCCATATAGGCGATCAGGGCCTGGCAATAGCCGGCATAATAATACGGCAACCAGGCTGATTTTTCCGCTTCGGCAATGCGTTGGAAATTGTTGGACAGAATCTGCAGGCTATCCATGCTGGAAACACTATCCAGCGGGGCCACATTTTCTTCCATGGCGGCGATATAACGACTACTCTGGGCTGTTGCAGAAATTACGCAACAGCAGATGCATAAGGAATAAAAGATTTTTTTCATTGGAATATATTTTTAAAAGTTAACTAAAAAGACTGATTCTAAAAAGCCCGGTTTTCAGTTATTATCAATCACCTCCTGGGTCCTGTTTACTCCGAAACTCATGAACATGCCCACGAAAAAGAACCGGTTGGCCGGGGGTACGATAGCCTGGCGTCTGGTCTTGTCATTGGAATAGTTATAGCCATATACCTGGCTGCTGTTCAGGGCATTGGAAATCGATAATACAAATACGGTGAAGGCACCATGGATATTGGCCAGGTAATCATAGCTGATCCCCAGGGAATTGTAGGGTATGGTCCGCTCTGAAAGGAAATCCGCTGCCGGGAGGTTGGGATCATAATAAGGCCTTCCCGAAGCGAAGCTGTAAGTCAATCCCAGGTTGGAGGTGATTGCCGGAAAATATTTCTTGAACACGATATCCAAGGTGTTGGTAGCCGCAAAATTGGGTTGTGCGGCAAAGGGGTAGTTCACCCATTTGCGTTTGGTGTCCAGGTAGGAATAGGAAATCCAGTAATCGATATTCTTAAACGTTTTCCGGTCCCTCCAGAACAACTCTATTCCTTTAGCGTAGCCGCTTCCTCCGTTGGTGGTATCCGGCACCGTGGTGACCAGACCGGAATATTTTTTATAGAAGGCTTCCACCCGGAAAGTGTAATCATGGCTTACCCGCTGGAAGCTGGCGATATAATGGGTGGCCCGGACAAATCCCAGCTTGTCGTATCCGTTCAGCCAGAACAGGGTATCAGGACGTTCATAAAAATCCCCATAGGCCACACTGAACTGGTCCTTATCCGCCACCTTGTAGGCCAGGGAAATCCGGGGAGCGATATTCCATTTGTTGAGCAGCGAGGAATATTCGGTGCGTACCCCGATCCTGGCCATGAACTTCGTGGTGAAATAAAGGTCTGTCTCCGCAAAGGCCGCCAGATAATGATCCACATAATTGGTATCATACTGATCATATCCGAAACTGTTGAACGCATCATGATATTCGGTTCCGAAACGGAGGGCACTGAACCTGCCTACATATCGGGTCATCATGATCTTCCCCTGGGCCAGCCCGTCCCGGTTATTGACATGATTGAGGGATAATAAAGTGTCCCCCGTCCCGCTTTGTTCTCCCAGGCCGATCTTATCGGCATTGTCACTGTAGGAAGCCCCCAGGTATATCTTCCAGTGCTCATTCAGCAGGTCCGTATAAGTTAAATTGGTATAGACGTTTTCATTATCCAGGGTGAACATATCCTGCTGCCCCGGATTATTCAGGCTGGGCTGCAGGAACCCCAGCTTGCTGTAATTTCCGTAGCCATAGAATTTAAGCATACCTGTCTTTGAGGTCATGACCCTGAAATTGACATCTCCGTTCCAGAAGACCGGTTTAGTGGTAAAAGCCTGCCGCTGGGTGATCAGGCCATAATAGGGCCCCAGATTCGTGTAGTTCAGATCTCCTCCATAGGAAAAGGTCTTGCTTTTGGAAAGCTGATCGGTTCCCAGACCCAATCCAACACTGGAAACAGCCAGGGTCGATGAGGATTGTTTGGGCAGGTCCTCGGATTCCAGGATGACTGCTCCGGATAAGCCCTGCCCATACTGGGCGGAATATCCACCGCTGCTGAAAACAGTTCCCTTGAACAGGAAAGGAGAGAACCTTCCGCGCTGGGCAATATCGGGAACGCTGCTGAAATAAGGATCATTCACCGTCATGCCGTCGATAAAGGTCGGGGTCTCCTCGCCCGTCCCCCCACGGACGAACAGGCCGCTGCTCTCCCCGATCTGCTGGGCGCCGGGAAGTGTTTTCAGGGCACTGATGACATCGGCATTGGCCCCGGCGGTGGTGACGATATCCAGGGGTTTCAGGACGGTACCCCGGTGTTCATCGCTGGCTTCAAAGCTGCCTGCTGAAATCGTCACCAGGTTCAGCTGACCGTAGCTGCGTACCAGTACCGGGTTATAGGATAAAGGCATGTTATTGATATTTACCGGGAAAGTATCCGTCGAATAACCGGCTTCACTGGCTTCAAGTACCTGGGGACCTTTTTCAGTAGTCGTGAAGGAGTAGGTTCCATCTGTCCCGGAGGTGGTGCCATCATAGGAATCCCGGATAGCCAGGTTTACGCCGCTCAGGGGATGGTGTTCGGCATCGGTAACTTTTCCGGAGATCCTGATCTGACCCGAAACCACACCTGCGGCAGCCATGAGGATCATTGTGGTAAAGTTTTTTTTCATTCGAATTCAATTTTCCTTTAAAGCCAGCCAAAGCCAGGATTATAAATGCATAGTCATCATCAGGAGCATCAGGCCATACCCATTGATCAGGGCCACCCGGATCCAATGAGTCTTTAGTATCCAGTCCAGGTAAGGACTTTGACCTCCTGCATTATCCCTGGATAGCTTCGCCTGCCATTGCCCCCAGAAAATGCCGGTAAGTACCAGGGAGAGCAATTGACAGAGGAAAGCCGTCCAGATTTCCCAGACGGGTATACCCGGGGGATGAAATCCGAATAATGCCAGGGATCCGATAAAAGCCAGGCCGACCGGAATAAATACCCAGTAAGGAAGCTTTTTCCAATGAGCCCTTTGTACTATGAGGAATGTCTTCGGATCCAGGAATTTCCAGGACCTGAAAATATCCACTTCATGGGCCCAGATCGTTCCGATATTATAAAAAGCCAAGGAAAGGTTCAGGACAAGGAATAATTCTTTGGAGGTCATAAAGCAAATATAAAGTAGTTTATATAATAAACCAATTTATTTTAGGATTCTCAAATAAAAAGACCGCCGGGAATATTCCCGGCGGTCTAACTATATAATTAACAATGATTTAGATTATTGCTTAAGCAGTTTGTCCCGATAAACGGAATTACCGAGCTTGACCTCAATGATATACATCCCCCTGGGCAGATTGGCCAGGTTCCCCAGGGTAAAGGTGTTATCCCCGCTGATGACAGTTTGCTGGGTACTATAGACCTGGGTTCCGGCAGGGCTGTACAGGTTGATCAAGGCCGTGCCGCTGTTATTGAATTGCATCTGGAGCTGCACCTGATCCATGAAGGGATTGGGATAAATATTGGTGACCCGGATATTACTGCTGTTCACCTTGACTTCCACGATCTTTGAAAATGCAGAGGTCCCGTCAAAATTGACCTGGTTTAGCCGGTAATACAGGACGGGAGCGGATATCTTCAGAATATTATCGGTATAGGAATACTGTTGCGGAATATTGGTCGTGCCGCTGCCTTTTACAGTACCGATAGTGGTGAAATACTGGCCGTCCAGGCTGCGCTGCACATCGAAATGATCATTATTCAGCTCGGAGAGGGTATTCCAGTTCAGATTCACATTATCGCCATTTAGCTTTCCGGTGAAATCGCCCAGCTGAACTGGGAGCGGGTTAAGGCCGGTAGAGAATGTAATTGCACCAAGGGTGATTACCTGGGTGGCAACTTGGGTTGGGCTTTGAAATGCAGGCGGATCCTTGAATTTAATGATGATCTCATTGATGTCATTGGTAAAATGCACATTAACTGAAGCATCACTGGGTGTGGGAGAAGGATCTGCAGTAATTACATTCGGACAATTACCGCCGTTGCCATTGGTGGGATCTCCAAGGGCTTCGTTGCCGTTTACCAGGGTATATCCCGCTGTAGTATCAACCAGGGTCAGATTATCGGGTTGTACAGTTACGGCGCCATTGAGTCCGGTAACGGTCACATAATCCACATAGCTGGGACTGGTTACACTTGCCTTGTCTACATCACCGATAGTAAATGACACATTTCGGATAGTCTGAGATCCATTAGTAAACTGCAGCGTAATGGTAGACGAATCCGATGTATGCCAATTTGTATATAGCTGCAGGTTACTGGTAATGTTCACCGGAGTATTGCTGACTTGGGGATAGCTT
>DATLTB010000119.1:0-4777 GCA_035533815.1 Chitinophagaceae bacterium | reverse complement strand
TGTAAATTCCGGAGCATGGTAACCCCTCATTCCGATTTATGGTAACCCCCTATTCCGGAGCATGGTAACCCCCTGTTTTGGTCGTTATTTCCCCTTTGGATTCTGGTAGAATATTTTATTCTACACAGCCCTATTTCCCCCTCCCTTCCACCCCTGTTTTAATGGTCTCTGGCTGCCATTCCGGCACATGGTAACCCCCTCCTTGAAGGAATCATCATTTCCAAGGCTTTTTGTGTTCAATTTGCTCATTTTAAGCTTCTTAAAATGGGACTAAAATGGCTCAAAAACCAATGACTATGAATCAGGCAAAACAAGTACTTCAATTACGAAAAGATGGGGTACCCATTAAACAGATTGCGCAACGCACCGGAATAAGCCGTAAAACGGTCAGAAAATACCTGCGCAGGATGGAGGTGCTTCCACTCCAGAAACAAGAAGAAAAAGCCACTCCGGTATCAAGCGGTGAACTGGCTGCTGTCATTTACAATGACGATACAGTTCCTTGCCCTGGTAAGCGTATCCAAGACGTGATTACCCACTTTGAATATGCTAAAAATGAACTACCTAAAACGGGCGTTACCCGTCAACTACTGTGGATTGAATATTTAAACCAATACCCTGGTGGGTACCAGTATAGCCAGTATTGTGACCTGCTGAGGAAGTATCTGAAAAATACTCACCCGGCCTTTCACTGGGAATATCCTCCGGGTGAATTTATCCAGGTGGATTTTGCCGGTAAGAAGCTATCCTTTCAGGAAAGTCAGCAAACAAAAGCGGTGAAATGCCAGGTGTTTGTTGGGGTACTTCCTTTCAGCGGACTGATCTTCTGCATGGCGGTGCTGTCGCAGAAAACGACCGACTTCATCACCTGCATCAAGGAGATGCTCCGGTACTTCGCTGGAGTGACCAAGACCATCCTTTGCGACAACATGAAAACAGCTGTCATCCGGGCAGACCGCTACGAGCCTGTGTTTACCGACATGTGCCATCAGCTTTCCGATCATTACGGTACCACGTTCAGTGCCACCAGACCAGCATCTCCTACAGACAAAGGTATGGTGGAAAAAGCTGTAGATATCGTCTATAACCATATCTACGGCCCCATGCATAAGCAGACTCCAGTTAGCCTGGAAGATCTCAATTACCAAATCCGGCAGTGGCTGGATATACTCAACCTCAAACCCTATAAAGGGACCGCTGAAAGCCGCCGGGATATCTTTGTCAGCCGGGAAGCCTCCCTGCTCAAAGAACTGCCCCAGACCTCATTTTCCTTCAAAAAATGCAAGGAAGTAACTGTTCAGCGTAACTACGCCATCCAGTTGCCCGATAACAAGCACTATTACACGGTTCCCTATAAATATGTAGGTAGTAAGGTATTGGCCTATTTTGACAGCAGGACAGTGGAGATATATTATCAGCATAACCGCATTGCTTTCCATGTCAGAACCAGCACGGAGCCACAGTTTAACCGCATAGCATCCCACATGCCTGAAAACCATAAGCACATGCTTCAAATGCAAGGATGGACGGAGGAAGGATTATTGGAAAGAGCAGGATGGGTGGGTGAGTACACTCACCAGACCTGTGATCGGCTCCTTCACAGTAGCATCTATCCGGAACAAAACTACAAGGCCTGCCATGTGTTGATTCTCTTACAAAATAAGTATACCAGGGAGCGGCTGGAAGCGGCTTGCAGGAGGGCAGCTAATGTGATCAGGCCAACTCTGAAATTGATCACCAACATTCTGAAAGCAGGATTGGATAAACAACCTATGCTCTTTGATGAAGAGCATAGGACTATACCCATTCATGATAATATCCGCGGACCCAGGCAATACCAATAATGACCAGATCACTAACAGACAAAGATCACCTGGAACGCTTGCAGCGGGCTTGCACATTGCCTGGTGACGATCCCTTCCCACAAAAAGGGCTCCGCCCGATCCTCACCAGTCAATGCGCTTTTACTTTACGCACAGTGCATATTCAACAATATATTTTTCTTTAACGCTTATAAAAACAAATATCATGAACACCACAGAAACATTACAGCAAATGCAGGAATTAAAATTAGCCGGAATGGCCCGCAGTTATCGCTCCCAGCTTGCCTTACCGATCAATCAACAACTGGAAGGTCACGAGTTAATAGCTCACCTGCTTGGGGAAGAAAAGCTGCACAGGACCAATGACCGGCTGGCCATGCTGCTGAAGACAGCCAGACTCCGTTTTAATGCCTCCCCTGAGCAGATTGAATGCTCCCCATCCCGTAACCTGACCAAAGCACAGTGGGTAACATTACTGGAAGGAAACTATATTGCTCAGGGAGAAAATATCCTGATCGTTGGTTCGACTGGTTGTGGAAAATCATTCCTGGCGTGTGCCCTGGGTCATCAAGCGTGTTTAATGGGCATTAAGACCCGTTATTTTAACCTCAACCGGTTGATTGAAGCCATTGCTATGGCCAGGACAGAAGGAAGCTATATGACCCTTATCAATCAACTGGAGAAAATACCCCTGATCATACTGGATGATTTTGGTCTTCAGAGTCTCAATAAAAATGTGAAGATGGCCCTGCTGCAAATACTGGAAGATCGCTATGAAAAAAAATCACTGATTATCACTTCCCAACTGCCCATTGCCAAGTGGTATGAATACATAGATGAACCTACCTTGGCCGATGCAATTATGGACAGAATGTCAGCTAAATGCCATCGTATTGAACTCACCGGAGAATCCAGAAGAAAAAAGAAATAATTGCAATAGAAAAATAACAAATAGTACCTTTAATTTTTACTAAAAAGTTCTTTCAAATATTGGTTCCTCCATCAGGGGGGTTACCATGGCCGGAATAGGGGGTTACCATGGCCGGAATAAACAACGGTATTCCAGGGATTCGCCAATATGGAGTACCCAATGATGGTGAATGATGAAGCGTTTAAAAATGTATATTTTTCTCGTCTGGTGGAAAATCACGAGATTGCTCATAGCTATTTCCCGTTTTATATGGGGACCAATGAAAGCCGGTATGCTTTCATGGATGAGGGCTGGGCGACCACCCTGGAACTGCTGATCGGAAGAACCGAAAGCACGGTAGATTCTGCCAATACCTTTTACAGGCGTTTCCGGGTAAACAGGTGGATCCATGATCCATCAGGGGAAGAAGATTTGCCCATCATCACCCCGGCCGATGCTCTCGTTGGAGTTGCTTACGGAAACAATGCTTATGGAAAACCTTCCCTTGCCTACCTGGCCATGAAAGATTTGCTGGGAAATACCTTATTTAAGCATTGCCTGCACGCCTATATGGACAGATGGCATGGTAAACATCCCATACCCTGGGATTTTTTCAATTGCTTCAACAACGCCTCAGGCAGAAACCTGAATTGGTTTTGGAATAACTGGTTCTTCACCAATAATTATATTGATCTGACCCTAAAATCCGTTACCCGGTCCGGGTCCGGATACCAGGTTTCCATTGATAATACCGGTGGCTTTGCAGTCCCCTTCGATATGATTATCAGGTATGCAGATGGTAGCATGGATTCCATTCATCAGTCTCCTGCAGTATGGCAGCAGGATCAGGCACATACCTCCATCAACCTGAAAACCCGGAAAAAAATCATTGCCCTGTCCCTGGACATGGGGATTTTCATGGATGCCAATGAAACAGATAACAGTTGGGAGAAAAAACAATAAAGAAGACAGGGAGACAGGCCGGCAAATCTAATAGAAGGACTCAGCACTGGAATCAATCAGGACGAAAGCCTCTGCTTCCACCCCTCCCAGTTCCCTGCCCCGGAATTGTTGCATGAGTTGATGGTACTTGTGGTAAATCATGGCAGGATCCTGACTGACATGTATATACAGCGCTTTCTTTTTTTGGACCGCCAGAGCTAATGTCAATAAAATGGGTAGGGTTAAACTCCATGGTCTGATACCCGGTATTCACCTCAAAATAGGCAAGTTTAAATTGCTTTTTCATCCGGAGTCATCCCTGGAAAGTCAGCTCAGCGGTAACCTGGTGAGCCGGATGGGTATCAATGGGCCAATGGATAAAAACGAGATCCGGTTTCAGGGTCTGCAGCAGGTTTTCCATTTTAACCATCTGATCCCGGTTAAACACCGTATTGCCATCGATCTGTCCGAAATAAACTGGTTGCACCTTTAAGACCTCGCAGGCATTCCGGGCTTCCGCAGACCTGATCATTGCTGCTCTTCCGCAGATTTGCCGGGTATTCCGGCTTCTCCGCGAGTCAGGTAAAAATGATGGTTACCCGATTACCGGCATGGGCGTATGGGGCCAGTATTTCCCCGCAACCCGATTCAGGATCATCCGGATGGGCTCCTATGCAGACGATATGTTTATGGGATTGCAGATTGGACTATTCCGAAGTCAGCAGCGAGGTTCCGGACAGCAATAGGGGGGCACCGGCAAGTGAATGTTTAAGAAATTCCCGGCGGGGATGTATGGGTTTAGCCATGATCAGGCGGGGTTTTCCATGGTCAATTTCAGTTTAACTTGATTGCCAGTAGGCATGTAAATGGTCTGTTTACAAATCTTCCTGAATTAATGTCCAAAGTTCCCCTTTTTAAGCTGCTTTTGAATATACAAATAATCCAAAATTTAATTATAAAATCAGACTTCCTGACCTTACGTAAATTAGGCACTTACACATTTATAGATAATTTTCAAATCTGTCCCGGGATATAAGGTTTCGGTTTCATTGAGGATTTGACATAAATGTTTAGCAGCTTTGTTAGCCCGAGGGGTAGATAA
>DATLTB010000118.1:0-17761 GCA_035533815.1 Chitinophagaceae bacterium | reverse complement strand
GACTGATGTCCTCCCCGTTTTTTATAGTTGGGAAATCCCCCTCCTCTAAAGAAATGCTGATAGGCTTTATCCATGTTCAATATGGCCGTATTCAGGGACTGGCTGTCGGGTTCCCTGAGCCACGATATTTCTTTTTTTGCTTCAGCTAATTGTTTCATCAGATCAAAAGCACTAATGGATTGACGGCGTTCCCATAACCATTTTCGAAGATACAAACAGGTATTATACACATACCGGGTGCAGCCAAAAGTCTTATTCATCAGCTCCTGTTGCTCTTTGGTCGGATAAATCCTGTATTTGTAGGCTTTGAGCATAAACAAAAATACCTAATTAGCCCCAGTAAGTATATAGTTACCAATCCTAAATGTATGCAGGAAGCACAGAAATTTAAAAATAGTTTTGTTTCCCAGGTATGCATTCAGGGGAGGTGATTTAAGGCCGGAAACATTCCTTACATATAATTAATTCATATCTAAAGTGATATAAAAGACAGAAAAATGATTAAATTATTATAAATTTGTGTTATAGATTGCCGTTTATAGGCATAACCTGATCTAATGATTAACCTAACCTGAACTAAAATGAAATCTATAAGAAAAACTGCCTGCTTCCTATTGCTGGCTATTTCCCTCTCTCTGATGGTATATTCCTGCAATTCATCCAGGAGGCTTGGTTGCCCTGGAAGGATCACATCAGCAAAGCCGCTTCACCATCCGGTTGGCTGACTCCAAAATTCCAGTTTTGTTGCGGTGCACAGGAAAGATACCGCAAACTTTCGCATTATCTGAATAGGGCTCGCATCAATACATGCTTGTTTAATTATGCGCTATGTACCCGTTTAATTCTCCGATGATCAAGTCTGCCATATATTTTATGTAGTTTTATACTGCTTATGAAAAAGTTCGTCATAGCAGTCACTGGAGCCAGCGGATCGGTATATGCCAAGCTCCTGCTGGATAAACTGGTCTTTCTAAAAAGTCAGGTGGAAGAGTTATCCCTGGTGATGACCGAAAATGCACGGAAAGTCTGGGATACAGAAATTGGTGATAAAGCATATAATCAATACGAGTTTAAAAATTATTCCCAACAGGATTTCCAGGCTCCTTTCGCATCGGGTTCCGGTTGTTATGATATTATGATCATCTGTCCTTGCTCCATGGGCACCCTGGGCCGGATCGCATCTGGGACTTCAGGCGACCTGATTACCCGGGCTGCGGATGTCATGCTCAAGGAAAGAAGGAGACTTATTTGTGTCATCAGGGATACTCCATATAACCTGATTCACATCAATAATATGAAAACAGTAACTGAGGCCGGGGGAATCATTTGCCCTGCATCGCCTTCCTTTTATTCCAGGCCGGAAACTCCGGAAGCCATTGCAGGGACTGTGGTGGACCGAATCATTGATCTTGCAGGACTTCAACAGCAAACATTCCGGTGGGGAAGGTAGGAGACAAATTGGGATTAATGGGGAAATAGGATAGGAATTTATTGAATACTATGAATATTTCTATTATTAATGGACCAAACCTGAACCTCCTGGGAACCCGGGAGCCGGAAGTATATGGAGCGATGACTTTCCCCGCATACCTTACGCACCTTAACCAGGTATTTCCCGGTATAAACCTGACTTATTTTCAAAGTAATATTGAAGGGGAAATCATAAATGAGCTCCAGCGGGTAGGTTCGGATCATCAGGGGATATTGCTGAATGCAGGGGGGTATACCCATACCTCAGTGGCTATTCGGGATGCAGTAGCTGCCATTAAAGCTCCGGTGATTGAAATTCATATCAGTAATATTTTTTCCCGGGAAGAGTTCAGGCATTTTTCTTTGATCGCCCCTAAATGCAGGGGGAGCATCTGCGGGTTGGGATTGGAGGGATATGAACTGGGAATAAGATATTTTAGCCTTTGATGGGGTTTCCCAACAAGCTTTCTTCACTTTCTCCACCCAACAGATTAAGATCCACAGCATTACGACCAGCAATACCTTCTATGGATCCCTGAATATGCGCAGCATTCAATAGCACTTTTTCCAATTGTTTTTCCCTGGACTTCCAAAGTTTTTCCATCGCATCCCTTTCCTTCTGGATGGATTGCTGCATCATGTGGAAACCTTCCCGAATTGCCCCCCACTGGTTGGTGAATTCATTGCTGGTCAGATATCCATACAACATCTGCATTTTTTCTCCCCTGTTTTCCTGGCTTTTCGAGGCAGTGAAGAGCTTTATCAGTCCGTCACGGAATGCCAGGGTTAAACTTTTTACATCCGCAAAGGAACAAATCCATACACCTTCCCGGTGGCCAAATCTCTCATCCATATCCTTTGGCATTGCTTGGGTGACTATGACAGCCATATCCGCATTAATGATCTGCATATCCATCTTCACTTTTTCAATCCATGATGGCCCAAAATCCTGAGTCCGTTTACTTTCAAAAACGATTTTCCCGCACTGCTGCCCAAATGCATTCCTGACCACTAATACACAATCCGCTCCTTTTTTCCCCTTGCCTATCTCTTGGACCTCGTCAAAGGGGAAGCTGTTTCTTAATAATTCCTCCAGGGCAAGTTCCTGAACCTCCCCCTGCAATTGCATGGAACCCTGGTCCGCCTTCCGCTTCATCTCATCAGCAAGCCTGGTCTGGTCATCCAGCTTCTTTTGCATTTCTTTTATTTTAAGGTCACTGATTTCCCTTTCCCTTCTGGCTGCATGTTCTTCTATCTCCATCCTGCTCTCCAGTAATTTTTTTTCCAGTTCCCGGTCGAAATCTTTTTGTCGCTGTTCTAAAGCAGATTTTTCGCGCAGCAAATCCAACTCTCTAATCTGCATTTCCTGTATTTGTAGAAGTTTGAGTTGCTTTTCCTCTTCCAGGTTCCTGATTATTGCAGCTGAATCCTCACGGGCTTTAATTCCTGCTTCATCCATGGATTCCTTTTTAATATCCCTGATTTTTTCCTCGAGGAAAGTTTGTTGCAGTAATTTTTGTTTTTCCAAATCTTCTTTTTCCCTGGTTACCTGATTTTTTTCAGCCTGGAGGCTTTCCACGCGTTTCCGCCATTCCGTTTCCATTTTATTTCGCATTTCCTTCTGGATCTCAGCTGAGATGGCATCTTCAAGCACAAACCTGGTGTTGCAGCTGGGGCATATGATCTCCGTACCCATATTATTTCAGATTAAGTAAATACATAAAATTTAAAGTCCCGGGATTCAAGGGTGGCTGGGATAAAGATAAGCAATAGCCTTTGATTCGTCCTGGGAGCCAGGGGTTGATGTATACTCTAAAATCCTGGTTTACCGGCAGATCTACCTGAAATACATTGGATTCCATTTTTCAAAAGCACTTTATTATTTGGATTTTCTATTTGTGAATTACTATACCGGCGGATACAATGTCATTTTAAGCATAAATCCTTGTGAACAATGATGGAGTTTTCCTGATCATGATACCGTCAATGCCTGCTGAAAAAGGGGTAAGTCAGGAGTTCCGGGTCTGAGGGATTATTGAATTTGGCGGCTTACCTTATGATGCTTCCCCTGTGGGTAATCTCTGGTGTAAACCTGCTGATCCGCGTATTCCCGGAAGGATTACCCTGATTGCACATATTTCGGGAAAACATACCTCCAGGTTCCCCCAATCACTCATAAATTATTGGCACCTATGGAATGTCTTTTTGGAATGTAAATTGTTCCCTTGCACAAAGAAACTCCTTCTGGCTATGTTATGGGTTTATGGAGGCTGCGTGGATTCAGGGCTTAGGAAGTCCCTGAGAAAAAATTATTTTTATCCGTTAAATTAAAATAATAACCTTGTCCTACTAAATCTTGTCTTTTTAGGTTTTGGCATCCTGTAAAGTCTGCCGGGAAAAATAGTTATTCTAAAACAAGGGAATACTGAAAAATGGACTTAATTCCATAATTTGAGTATCTTAGACCCTCCTCCCTGTAAAATTATTTCACTATAACGATAAATTATGAGCACTAGGGCTGTTTCAAATGGAAAATTATTATTAGGTCATGAATATCCTCCGGAAAGTGAACAGGAAATCATTGATGAAATGGTCCACGAACTGGAAGCCCAATTAGAAAGGTTATATGTGAATACTAAAACTTTAAGACAAATTCATCCAAAAATGCATGGGGCGGTGAAAGCCGAGTTTATCGTAGAATCTGATCTACCTGAAGAACTTCGGGTAGGAGTATTCAGAACCCAAAGGTCTTTTCCGTGCTGGGTCAGGTTCTCCAATGGCAATACCCGGGTCCATCCGGACCGTAAAAGGGATATACGCGGAGTGGCCATTAAACTCATGGGCGTTCAGGGGGAAAAAATACTCGAAAGCCCCATAGAGAGGCAAACACAGGATTTTATTTTCCTGAGTTCTCCTGCTTTTCTGGCCAGGGACCTGGCTCAGTTCCGGCCGGAACTGAAGGCAGCCACTTCTCCTTACCTGATCAATCTGATCTTATATCTACTTAATCCGGTCCATTTTGGAGTCACTGCAAGGACCATTAAATCACTAATCCCCTGTACTCATCCATTTTCCATTCCATATTTCAGTACGATTCCCTTTCGTTTTGGAGATAAGGACAGGGCAGTGAAATATCATCTGCGCCCTTCCCCTTCCAACCAACTGGAATATACTGATCCAAAAAAAGACGATTTCCTAAGAGCCAATATGGTGGCCACACTTGCCAAAAGGGATATTAATTATGATTTTTGCATTCAGTTTCAGCTGGATCCTGTAAAAATGCCTATTGAAAATCCAACGCTGGTGTGGACTTCTCCCTTCATAAAAGTCGCCACCCTTCGGATCCCCGCTCAGCTATTTGATACTCCCGAACAAAGGGAGTTTGGAGATAATTTGTCCTTTAATTCCTGGCATTGTTTATATGAACATTTTCCCCTAGGCGGATTTAATCGGGCCAGGAGGCAAATATATATTGCCCTGTACAAGTTCAGGCATGAAAGGAATCACATTCCTGTAACTGAGCCTGTTGCAGATGCTCATTTTTATTCCGGAATTAAAATAAACTCAAATGGATAATCCAAATAATCTACAAATCATTCAACAGATGTATCAAAGTTTTGCCTCAGGGAATAAAGAAGCTTTGATGAATTTTTTTGATCCTTCCGTAGTCTGGCTGGAGCCTGGCGCACCAGATATTCCCTTTGCTGGCAGCTTTGAAGGGTTATCCGGGATTGGGAAGATGTTTGCTTTAGAGGCCCAATACATCAAGGTGACTAGCTTTATTCCGCAATCATTTTGCTCAAGCGGGGATATGGTGGTGGTTATGGGAAAGGATTCCGTGAATGTAATTCCCACCGGCAAGACCTATTCAACCGATTGGGTCCAGGCATTTACCCTGAGTAATGGAAAGATCATCAGGATCCAGGTATACATGGACACCCATGCAATTGCCCAGGCTTTTATGCATTAAAGGGTGCTGAGAAACTTCACTGCGGTTATAGAGGGGAAAAAGAAGTATCCTCCTCCTTTAACCGTTACAAACCTTTTTAAACCAGTGATATAAGTATTTACCGGTTGGCTTGGGATGGTAAAGTTCTGTTCCGTTCCCGGTTCTGCAGTTTCCCTGACCCCGATAATCGGATCGGGGTCATTATAGAGTTGCTTGAATTTGGGATAATTAGCCCAGGTATATTGGATGAATTCAAATTGCCTGGAAATATCTGCATTAAAACAAGAGAACAGTAACCCGACTTCTCCTTCCGGGGTATGGTGAAAGGGTGATCCCTCATATGGAACTCCGTAAAGCCTGGCCCTCCTGATGATCCGGTGCCGTTTTGTGAGCCTGAGAGATTTCCCTTTGTTGTTATCCTCAAAACTGTCCCTGGGATTGGTTCGGCGAAGGTGGGATCCAAATGGGCATCGCATGCCATCGGGATCGATTTTGGCATAGTTAAAATCATTATCATCGCTTACATGTCCCGGATCGCTGTCGGGAAATTTCAGGATAGGAGCACCACTAGGCCAGCGCCCCATCATTTTTGCTGCCAGTTTCGAACTTTCCAGCGGATTCACACTTCCGTTTTCATTTTTGGTTTTTTCATTAAGAAAGGTCCAGTACCCGTCGACATCCTGCTGTAATTGCCGCATCACCATATAGCTTCCGTTACGACCCAGATCTTTTTTCCCTGAATTGTCATGGGCTTCAGCTAATAAGGAAGGATTACCTTGGTCCTCTGCCAGCAAAGGGGTATCCGGATACACTTCGTATTCATTGCGGTATCCTAAAATAAATTCACCGGCATTAATATAATCATTATCCGGACCGGTCTTTCCGCTTCCTTTAATGATGGGTTGGGATATACCGTCCCTGAATCCGAAATGTTCTTTATTACGAGGCAAGGTTTGTCCGTCCATTTGCCATATCTCGTTGAGCCCTGATTGTGAAAACTGGGTATGGAATTTATTATAATGGTTCATCACAGTACCCTTTTCAGCACCGAATATCATGAACAGTATATGCATTTCTTCATTTCTGGGACCCCCCCAAAGCCATTTTTCAGGTGAACTGGTATCTTCATCCCCCAACAACCTTTGCCTGTGAGGAGTAGTCATTCCTTCCCTGAACTCCCTGGGGAAATTCTGCAGGTTGCTTTCTTTAAGACCTAATGCGCTCAATCCCAGCGGAGTAAAGGCAATATTGAGACAACTGGTTTTGGCGTAATGGGTAACATTGGTGAGCAGGGGGCTGATTTGCCCGATAAAGGCACGGGCTTTTACCTGATCGGTCACCTGAAGTAATAGGTACCTGGAATGTCGCATATGTTTATATCCCCGGATTATATAACCCTGGATATCGTCTAATTCTAATGTCTCCATGTAAATAGGGTTAAAAACGGTTTAGGAATGCCTGTGCCTGCCTCTCATTGAGCTGTTTCCCCAAACCCAGGCGGATAGCTGAATTATTGATGATATTTTTAATGGACAAGTGTGGATAAGCACAATACCAGACCTGGGTGGGGATTTGGTAATACCTGCTCCAGGCCAGGAAATGTTCCTCATCATAGGCCCCTCCCCAGAATAAAAACCTGGTTTTGGGAAACTTAACCGTATTGCTCCAAATCCCCGTCAACCCCCAGCCGGACTTGTCGATAAAATCCCCAAGGTATTGTTGCCAGCTTCCATCAAAATTGCTGAAGAACACCATGACTTTTAGATTATCTATCATGACCCACCGAGCAAAATGAATAGTTGGGATTCCCATCAGCTTTCCATGGACGAAGAGGTTGCGGATGAGGACCTTGGCAAAGTTCATCATGGAGAGTAATGTGATAAGCCGGACACGACCTGGTTTCATGACCAGGATCTGGGTGAATTGGTTCTGATTATGCAGGTCTTCATATTCTTCCAGTTCCCTGAGGTGTGATTCATCTACCTGGCTGGGCAATAGCCCCAGGGGCGGGTCTTTGCTCTCGTGAAAGAACCGGATGAGGAGTATCCAGGGCAGGATTACCGGAAGCATGATCAGCATGACAAGTCCCAGTATAGCCAAACCTAGCAGATTTAATTTAGGAGTTTTTATTTTTTTTGTGGCCCACTGAAATTCCGGATGGCTGCTGATTTCCCGCTGGATAGCCTGAAAGACCTGGGAAGAAGTCTGATTGCTCCATTTATTTCCCTGTAAAAATTTCCATATATAGTTCCTCAAACCACTTTCAAGGCGAATCTGATTGAGGCTTCGCCCCGGGGCGCCTGCAAAAAAGGCGGTAGAAGCTACTTGCCATCGAGACAAATATTCCAACCGGGATGTAAAAGTCCGGGTATCAGGATCCGGATATCCTTCACAACAGGAATAAATCTGGTCAATAAAAGCGGGACATTTCTCAGCCAATTGGGAGAGATGTGACTGGATATCCCCATCAAAATCTGAAGAAAATACCAACCTTACACCAGGGGAACTTGGATAGGTGTAATCAATATCTTTAGGGTGAAGAATAATCCAGCGGGCATAATGGATAGTATCCAAATCCTCAAAGGGTTGGCGTGTCCCTGTTTCAATTTCCTGCCTGATCTGTAATAAGCGGGCTGTTAATGGAATAAGGAGTTCAGTACTTACTGGAGTGATCAGGGTAAGCGGATTTTGCCTGGTCATCATGGGGAAAGATAAATTTAAATTGGAAGAATGGGCCGGTTTAAAGTGCTGAAACAGGGTTAATATTAATTATTTTTCATTATATCTGCATTTCAGGAAAACCTGAAACGGAAATTATTTCAGGCAGCATTTATATATTGTATTCATTCCCTGAAGTGGTTATTCTGAAGGGGAAGCTATAATAATGAAAAGCATTTTTCGCCTCAGTTAAATCTACAACAATTTAAAACAAAATAATTATTAAAATAACGGGTATATTTATGCCAATACCCAGCAATGATTAAGGATATTGATCATACCCATGTGATCCACTATGGGAGTAATTCATTAATTGTATTAGATCAAAAAAATGAATTCAGCAAACCATTTTGTCTGAAGATTTTAAATGAAGAATTTCCGCCAGTTGACATACTTGGGCAATTGGATAATGAATTTGAAATTTGTTCTGCTACTTCGTGCAGCTCCATCCGCAAGGCATTCCAACGCACTACATTCGATAACCATCAGGCATTAGTCCTGGAATTTATAGAAGGTGGGAATTTAAGCACCTTTCTGGAAACCGAAAATATATCCATCCAGGGTCGCCTGCATCTTGCTGCCGAGATTGCTTCAGCTCTCGCTGATATTCAAAAGGAAAATTTATTCCATAAGCGGATTAACCCTTTTCATATATTGATTGAAAAGGCCACGCATAAAATCTATTTCATTGACCTTGGCAGGGCATCCATTACCATAAAATCGGATCCTCCGAATCCGGAATCCAAGATAGAAACCCTGAAATACATTTCGCCAGAGCAAACAGGACGCATCAATCGGATCGTGGATAACCGGGCAGATTTGTATTCATTCGGCGTGATCCTCTACCAGATATTAACCGGATTTGTTCCTTTTGAAAGCAAAGATCCGTTGGAACTGATTTATGCACACCTGGCTAAAACCCCACTTACACCGAGCCAACTGAATACTGACATTCCCTTAGCCTTATCGGGAATCGTAATGAAGCTATTAGCTAAAAATGCGGAAGACAGGTATCAGTCAGCATTCGGAGTAAAGGTCGATTTGGAGACATGCATCGTTCAGTTGCAGAAGGGTGGTCGAATTGAACCCTTTGAATTAGGCAAATCTGATTTTTCGGGTAAATTCTTTCTGCAACAGAAACTGTATGGGAGGGAACTGGAGATTGATACCTTGTTTCAAGCATTCAATCAATGTGCAGGGGGTGGGAAACTGGGGCTGTTTGTATCCGGGTATTCAGGCAGTGGAAAATCTGCCCTTATCTCTGAGTTGCAAAAACCCATCACTAATAAGAAAGGTATCTTCATCCGGGGGAAATTCGATCAGATCAAGCTGGATACCCCATATACTGTTTTCGTACAGGCTTTTTCGGAATTGATGCGGTATTTCATGGCTGGGGACGAAGCCCTTCAATTAAAATGGAGGGAAAGGATAAGGGAGGCCCTTGGTAATTCAGGGATTGTACTGGCCGAATTGATCCCAGGACTGGAGACCCTGATTGGCAGGCAACCTGAAGTTCCCGAACTAAAAGGTCAGGAAGCCCAGAACCGGTTTAATTATGAACTGAGCAACTTCATCAGGGTTATTGCCTGTCCTGAAAATCCTTTAGTGATTTTTCTGGATGATCTTCAATGGATCGACGCTTCTTCCCTCAACCTGATCAGTTTGTTCCTGGAGGAACGGGAGATCAGGAATCTGATGATCATCGGAGCTTACAGAAATAATGAAGTGGATGACCAGCATCCGCTGAAAAGGAAAATCCAAGAACTGAAAGATGAAAATATTTCCCTGGCTGAAATTGCTTTAGATGACCTATCATACGACAATGTAAGGAGCCTGGTGGGGGATGCTTTGCGTACCAATCAGGATAATGTGGACTCATTGGCTGAGGTCATCTTTCATAAGACCAAAGGGAATGCCTTTTATGTCCAGCAATTCCTTAAATCCATACATGAGGAAGGATTTTTATATTTTGATTTCGAACATCATGTCTGGAAGTGGAACAAAGAACTGATCCTTCAGATGAATGTATCAGGCAATGTAGTTGACCTGATGACCACGCTGGTACAGAAACTTCCTGCCGAAACTGTCGATATCCTGAAGACGGCCTCCTGCATGGGCAGCCGATTCGATATCCGCAGTATTTCACTTATCCGGCAGGCCAGGGAAAAAACCATTGAGGATTTGTTAAGTCAGCCTTTGATTGAAGGGCTCATCATTCCAATTGATGGTCAGTTTAAATTTGCCCATGATCGGATCCAGCAGGCAATTTATTCCCTGTTACAGGAAACCGAAAAAAAACAGATGCACCTGACTATCGGGCAAAGACTGTCGGCTAACAGCAATGAAATTGAACTCCAGGAAAGAATTTTTGATTTGGTCAACCAGTGGAATGTCGGTGCAGACCTGATCACCGATCCAAAAACACAATTCTATCTGGCGCGCCTAAATGAGATAGCTGGGCGAAAAGCGATTGCTTCAGCAGCCTATTCCCAGGCACTCCAATATTTTACCAAGGGCCTCGTTATGCTTGGTAACAGGGGTTGGGAACAGCAATATGACTTCGCCCTGCAACTGACTGGGGAAGCGGCTGAAGCAGCCTACCTTTCAGCGGAATATGCTCAGGTTGAAGAGTTGGTTGAAAAACTTCAACAGAACAGCAGAAGCCTGGTGGATTCGGTTAAAGGGTATGAGATCACCATTAAGAAACTTATTGCCCAGAACAAACCCCTGGATGCGGTTAAACTTGGTGTATTTATATTAAAGAAGATCGGCTTAAATCTCCAGCTGAATCCCGGTAAGTTAACTGTACTCATTGATTTAATTCGGACCAAATGGTTGCTCCGGGGAAAGAATATGGATTATTTTATGGGGCTGCCGGAAATGACGGATCTTGAAATGAGTGCTGCGATGCGGATATTTTCCGATATCAGCTCAGCTTCTTTCTTTGCCATGCCTGAACTGGTGCCCCTGCTGGTTTTTAAAATGATCAGCCTTACTGTCAAAAACGGGCTTTCCCGCAAGTCGCCCTTCAGTTTTGTGGCATATGGGTATATCCTGAGCACCTATTTCGGGGAGACCGACAAAGGCATCAATTTTGGACAGATTGCCCTTAACCTGGCCAAAAAATTAAAGGCAGATGAACTCAATGCACCCATTCTGGTAACTTATTACGGTTTTCTTCTCCATTGGCGCAAACCTTTTGAAATGATGGAAGGTTTAGAAAAAGCCTTCAAGGATGCGCTGGAATCCGGGGATATTGAATATGGTTGCTACCTGGCTCATAATATTGTGTACCATTTTTTTCTGATGGGAAGTCCCTTACAAAGCTTAAGTAAGAGGAGTGAATTACTGGACCAGCAAATCGAGAAGTTTGGACAGGATCTTACCTTAAAGCGGATGCGCATATTCAGGCAATCGATTTTCAATCTGATTGATGAATCCACCGAACCTGACCTGATGAAATCCCAGCTTGTAGACGAGTCAGAAATGAAACTGGAGGAAGTATCCAGCAACAGGTACAATGAAATTTACTTCCAGAACCTGTATCTCCAAAAACTCATGCTGGCCATCGTGTTCAATTTACCAGATGCAGCCAATCGGTACGCCCAGATTGCAGGCCGGTTCCAGGAAAGTGTCCGGGGAACAGCATTGTATCCGCAGTTTTATTTTTACCAGTTTTTAGCCATTTCAGGAAAATATGACGGTAAACGGGATTCTTTAAAGTCCGCAGACCTGAAAATCCTGAATAAGTGCCTGGAGCTGTATAAAAAATACGCGAAACTTTGCCCCCAGGTATTCGGACATAAATTCTGTCTGATGGAAGCTGAATACAGTCAGATCAGGGGGAACATTCAGGAAGCGAAGATCAAGTATGACCAGGCGCTGAAGGCAGCCACAGAAAACCATATGGAGAATGATGCAGCCATCAGCTGGGAGCGGGCTGGCCAGTTTTTTCTCCGGAGCGGACAGGAACTGGTTGCCCGGTTCTATCTGCAGAATGCCTATAAAGCATATCAGCGCTGGGGTGCGGAAGCGAAGCTGAAGCAAATGATATCTCGTTATCCCTTAATACACAATTCCTCTAAATATGATCTTCAGGAAGATATCCTTAAAGATCCGCACAAAAAAGATACCGGCGATCTGGACCTGGCCACTGTAATGAAGGCATCCTCTGCACTAACAGGTGAAATAGTCTTATCTCGTCTGCTCAAAAAGCTGATGGAGGTTTTGCTGGAAAGCGCCGGGGCACAACGGGGGTTTTTCATTACTGAGAGGGAAGGAGTTCGGTATATCGAGGCAGAGATATCCATTGACCAGGAGGAGGTTAAAACGCTTCATTCAGTGCCTGTGAACCATTCCGGGCTGCTTGCAGAATCAATCGTCAACTATGTGTATTTAACCCGCGAGGTGGTTAACCTCAATGACGCCAACCAGAGCCAATTGTTTGCCAATGATGAATATATCCGGTCCCATGGCGGTAAATCCATTCTTTGTGTGCCTCTGTTAAACCAGGGAAAATTGCAGGGAATCATATATCTGGATAATGATATCACTTCAGGGACTTTTACGGGAGAACGTTTGGCCCTGCTGAGGCTTCTTACTGGTCAGATTGCAATTTCCATTGAAAATGCCATGTTCTATAACGATTTGGAAAATAAAGTGCATCTGAGAACCGTGGAACTTCAGCAGGAAAAGAAAAAATCAGATGATCTTTTACTGAATATTTTACCTGAACGGATTGCTACTGAACTCAAACAAACCGGTAGAACCACCCCCAGGAGCTATGCCCAGGCTACTGTAATGTTCACGGATTTCCTGGACTTCACCCTACACAGCGAAAAACTGACTCCTGAGGAATTGGTTTCAAGGGTTGATCTTTGTTTCAGGAAATTTGATGAAATTATTTCCCGGTTTGGGTTGGAAAAGATAAAAACCATCGGAGATGCCTATTTGTGCGTTAGCGGGCTGCCTAATCCGGAAGATCATGACCCTGTCAATGTAGTCCGGGCTGCCCTTGAAATTCTCCACTTTATACAATCGCTGAAACAACAGGAAGGGGAAGGGGAAGATGGATCAGGGTATTTTGATATCCGGATCGGAATACACACTGGACCCCTGGTAGCCGGGGTAGTTGGGGACAAAAAATTCGCATATGATATTTGGGGAGATACGGTTAACACCGCAGCCCGTATTGAACAAAGTAGTTTATCCAACAAGATCAATATTTCCGGAGAAACCTATAGCCTGATTAAAGAAAAATTTGTCTGTACCTTCCGGGGGAAACAACCTGCAAAAAATAAAGGAATGATTGAGATGTATTTTGTAGAAGGACCTGCGTGAACGCTTATTGATTCAATATGCAGGAGTGTCATTTCAAATCAAATTGGGGCGGGAAGTGTTCTTCAGTAACTTCGGCTTCAGCTGCGGCTCTGCCAATCTGATATAAGAGATTCGCATTATTACCATTGCTCATCTCCATGAGATCAGCAATAGATTTGTAACCATTACCTAAATGGAATCCAAGACTTTTCAGATAATCTTCTGACATGTCGGTATTGTACCTGTTATATGTCAACAGGGGCTCCTTTGTTAGCATGTCCTGTTCCATATTTCCTATCTGCAGGTTAATGTGTTTCTTAGTTTTACCCCGGGATATCCATTGCATTATAATCTGGTTAAGGATGGAAGCATCCGCCATCAGCATTTCAGGAACTTGCATCGCCCAACTTAGCATCCAGTTTTCCTCCACTGAATGTACAGTGGTTTTGAAAGCGTTCGAACCTGTCCCAATAGAAAGCATAAAAAGATTAAATTCTCCTGTATTCCATCGGAAAGCGTAACCCTTCATAGTAGCCACCATCAGCAAGGCAAAGGACGGATTATTTACAGAACTCACTCCTCCATCCACAAAAGCTGCCGTTTGATTGGTACCCACTTCGATGACCTCGGGTATGAAATAGGTGGGAGCCGCGCTACTCGCCCTGATTGCCTGTTTTAAAGGAATCAAAGCGTTCTGCCCTTCCAAAGACTGATAAAAAGGATCTTCTGGGTGATTGTTCAAAGTCCAGGTGCTATTGGTGTCTGCTCTTTTGGCTATTATACATAATCCAGATCTGATCAATGGGCTTCCCAGCAGGATATCTTGATTTTGGTCATCCCTGAAGGTGCTTTCAAGCATACTGTTAAAGTTAGCATCGTTGTATCTGGCTTGCAGGGCTTTTTTGATCTGCCAAAGATCCCATAATTTGTTTTTTTCATGGAATATCAGGTTACCCAGAGTAAGATATTTCTCTTTAACCTGGGACATGGTCATCCCTAATGCCAGGCAACCAGCGATTATTGATCCAGTACTGGTGCCTCCTATCAGGTCAAAATAATCGCATAAGCGGAAATCATTAATATGACTAAATCTAGCTTTAAGAAGCTCTTCCACTTTTTCAAGGTATCCTATTGTAATGGCACCCCGTATACCCCCTCCATCCAGGGAAAGGATTCTCTTTGGCGTTGTATTGTCAGATAATCGTGCAGAAAGAGACATCAGGTTATTTATAAAGTGAATTAAAAATATATACGATGACTAAATATAATTGAAATATTTAATTAAATCTAAAGCAAGGTTATAGATGCCCATTATTCCGGACATTATTCGTTATTATAAATCTGCTTTGCAGGCATTTCATCTTTAAAAATCCTTAAATCAATTTAAAGCAGGGAATCAAGAAAATATAGACAAGATGGAACATAGTATCCACAGGTCCTGGCTGACGAAGATTCTCTCATTGGAACAATGCACTGTATGATTATTCCCTCATTAAATTTGCAAAATACCATGAACTTTCTTATTTTGAAAGGGTTAATTACATCATTGAATTATATTTAAATGGGTAAAGCCATGACAGAAGAAGAATATTTAAAGACCAGGTTGGATGACCAAATTAATTGGTATAATAAAAAAGCCAAAACCAATAAAATTCTGACCCAGTGGTCCAAAAGTCTGGTAATCTTATTTTCTGCATCCATTCCGTTGATGGCGGGTTTTGATTTTTTAAATAACCCATCGAAGAATATTACATTGGGGGTATTGGGAAGCCTAATCAGTATTATTTCCGGGATTTCCGGAATATTGAAGTTTCAGGATAAATGGACTGAATATCGGAATTCAGCAGAAATTCTAATGCATGAAAAAATGTTATTTCAAACCAGTAGCAGTCCTTTTGATAAACAGGACCAACCTTTTGGGTTTTTTGTTAACCGGATTGAAAACATACTCAGTAATGAACAAAACAGCTGGAATAAGTATATTAACAAGGATACCTGAAAGACATTGAAAGTCAGCGATATTCTGAGAAATCCAGGAGTTCTTAACCTGCATGCTAATTTTCCTTTAGCATGATAATTTATATTTGCTTTGCGTAACTTACTGTCGTACAGATATTAATACTTTTAATTTATTGTCAATAATTCACGTAAACCAGTTCACTTTTTCGCTATAAACTTAAAACGGAAATTGCCTTAAATGAATTTATTAAAATATGCAAATATTGTTGAATTGAGTTTTATCAACTGGCATGATAAATGCGATCTCTAATTCATAAAAAATAAAATGATGATAAATTTCAAATCCAATCATGTTCCCGAGCTGCCTTTCTTTTTCGCCATTAAAAAGGAGATACCAATCAGGTGTATTCAAATTTCGGAACCTTTTCAGGTGGAAACCCTGGAAGGGATATTTGAAGGAAAGCAGGGAGATTTTCTGATAGTAGGAGTTAAAGGGGAAATGTACCCTTGCCGAAAAGATATCTTTGAAGAAACCTATGATATTATTGATCAAAATACTATCCCCAGGGAATAAATTGAAATATTCATTTAGATTGAATTATTCGAAGACGGGGCTTATGGTATTTATCGAAGATTTTTATTCCTAAGCTTATAGGACTCAATTGTGTTCTAGTGATTCATTCACGGTATCTTGATCCATTCCTAATCTTATTTTTTGTTCATCGTAGAAATTAAAATCTATTGGCCGTTTTGGATATGGCGGATAGTTCACATTTTGGTAACAAACCAAAGCTTGTGTCAAATCCCTGGGACCCTTTTTACCTTCATCATACCACATACCGGCCTTAAACCATCCTTCCTGCAGAAAATCTAGAATATTTCCACTTACATTTGGATTATCACTTATTGGTGCTTTAGTATACCAAGATATTGCAGATATATAATTTTTCTTTTGATATTCATAGTATAGTCCAGTATAATAAATGGTCTTCAATATCAGCAAACTGTTAAAGGCATGTGGCTTGTATTGAGCAGCCGTACTTTCCTGAATTCCAAGCCATGACTGGTCTTTGTAATACTTATCTGATCGTGCAATATTTACGGGGAAAGTGGTCATAAAAGTATTTACTTCAATTTTCTTGAATAAATTATTATTTATTGTTGGATCTGAATAATTATTTACTCGTAGAGTACATTTTTTTTTATAATTCGATATTAAAGGGAAATAATTCCTTCAAAACCTTTGTATCTGCAGACGGCAGGTGGGTATTGACAACATCAGGTAAACATAATATCCGGATATGGCAAAGAACTGGTATGAGGTTAATACCAATACAACTTTGGGACAAGTTAAATGGGGGGATCAGATGTGCGGTTTTTTCAACTGATGGTCAAAGGATATTAACCGGTTCCGCTGATCATGTCCTTAGATTATGGACCATAAAAGGAGACATGTTCACTTTTCCAGTTCAAAAAGATACAATTACTAGTGTGGTATTTTCACCCAAGGGGCAACAGTACCTTACCGTATTGCAAAATGGGACTATCCAGATATGGAAGTCAGATACCAGTTTTCTTAAACTTAATGGTACGGGCATAACTAGTGCAGCTTTTTTCTCTGACGGGGATTTTATTCTGACCGGCTCTCAGGAGAGGATCCTTCAGATTTGGAATTTGAATGGAGTACTAAAGACTAGTTTTGGCCATATGGGTCAGATTAATTCAGTGGCTGTTTCCCAAAACTGGGAAGATGCGATTGCGGGATCTTTGGATAAAACTGCTCAGGTATGGGCACTTAAATTTAATAATCTAAAATTCAATCATAATGTAGAAGCTACTTTGGGTCATAATACTCCATTGAACCTGGTTCGATTTTCTCCGGATAACAAACAGGCCATTGTGGCAGGGAATAATGGAAATGTACGGATATGGATAAAAACTGAGTTGCAGGATAATCAAGATAAAAATGTGGAAAACTGGTCAATGCAAAACGAATTGAAAGGAATTAACTACAGGGTAGGATCTATTGGGTTTTCCCCAGATGGTGATACCGTAATTACTGCTCGCTCAAATGGCTCAGTCCAGTTGTGGGCTATACATAAGCAAGGGTCCAATAAGGATCGTCTGGCCCAGCAGAAAACTTTGGTGGATTTTTTAAGGTCGGGGGCAATTGATAGTTTTAGTAGCAGAGAAATGGATAGTTTATGTACGTGCCTGATATACGTTGACCGAAAATTAAGTAAAAACGGTCAGCTATGCATACAAAAAGTAAAGTCTCCCTTCGACAAAGAAGGATATTCAGTGAACCACTGAAACGAAAAATCGTCCATCACATTGAACAAGGGA
>DATLTB010000117.1:0-2065 GCA_035533815.1 Chitinophagaceae bacterium | reverse complement strand
ATAAATCGAACAAGGCGGGAGGATAAAGGGTTGTACCCTTAAACTTGATCATTTGGTGTTTGCGTCCAATCACAGGAGACAGGCGTAAACTGGATCGTCCGCAGGGGCAAATTTCATCGTAATACATGCATATATCTCCTGTCTTATAACGCAAAAGGGGCATTCCTTCAACACCCAGGGTGGTGATAACCACTTCTCCGGCCACATAAGGGCTCACGGGAAGTCCCCGTTCATCCAAAACTTCCAGGATGAGCAGTTCGGGCTGGAGATGCCCGCCGCGCATCTCGGGACATTCCGTGAACGCGGTCTGCATTTCCGTTGATGCATAAGTGGAAAAAAGATCAATATCCCAGGATTCCCTGATCCTTTTTCCCAGGGTATTGAGTGAAAAATCAAGGTTTCTGATATTTTCTCCGATGCAAATGGCTTTTTTAACTGAGGTCGTATTTAAATCAACCCCCTGCTCCTGACCAAATCGGATCAATTTTAGGAGGAAGGAAGGAACAGCGACCACGCAGGTTGGTTTGAGCCGGAGGATCGTCTCCAATTGAAGGGAAGGGGCCCCTACCCCGATCCGGATAATTCCCGCTCCAAGCTTCCGCAACCCGCCATAATATGCCATTCCTGCCATAAACTGCCTGTCCAGGGTTACCATCAACTGGTAAATCTCCCCGGCTCCCCCCCCGGCGCACAAAAAGGAATTATATTCATTTTCGGCTAATCTTTCGAGATCCTTCCCGGTCATGGCGATCGTAACCGGTTTTCCCAAGGTCCCTGAAGTTGCCATGTATTCAGCAACCTGATCCCGCTTCACGCACAGAAAATCCTCATTCCGCTGCTGAAGGTCTTCCTTGGTAGTAAATGGAATTGCAGTTAAATCTCCAACCTGGCTGATGGTATTTATATCCAACCGGTTTTTGGAAAACAATTCCTGGTAAAATGGCGAATTGCCGTTTAGGTATTGCAGCAGCTGGCGGAGCTTTTGCCCCTGAATCCTGGCAAAATGGCCCGGAGTGGGGAATGTCAAAGGAGAAAATCCCATATTATTTTTCGATAACCACCACGGCGGAAGCTATTGTTTTGAGGTGGGATAAGGACACCAAAACCTTTTGAATGCCGATGTTACCCATCACCTTTTGAACGCCCCCAAGGAAACAAAATTCAGGTTTCCCCGCCTCATCGTTTTTGATTTCGATCTCATTCCATGGGGTATCCGCCATCCATCCAGTCCCAAGGGCCTTGAAAAAGGCCTCCTTGGCAGCAAAGCGGGCTGCATAATGCTCGAAAGGATTTCCTTTTGATTCACAATACTCAATCTCATGGGTGGAAAAAACCAATTCCCGGAAACCTGCTTCCCGGGCTATTCTGAGTCCGATCCGGTCCACCTCTATGAGATCCGCTCCCAATCCCGTAATCATAATTAAAGGTAGCCATTTTTGTTTTACAGGGCAGTTCACCAGACCGGGACTCCCGCAACTAACAGGAAAAGAAAGGTCAAAAGTTCAGGTCCGAGCTGAAATGGAGGAAAAAAGATTCCTTCAAACAAGCTGAGAAACCTCAAAAAATCTTTTTACAGAAAAGACCCCAATCCTGAACGAGCTGGAACTCTGGTTCATTTATCGGGAATATCCAGTATTCCTCTTAAGACATAATGCTTTTTATCTAAGTGATTGAAATATAATATGATAGGATAAAAAAAATCCCTTATTCCGATTTCCCCATCGAAGGCTTCCCCAGGGCGGGGTCGAGGGAATTTTTTTTAGGACAAATTATTATACTTTAAGAATGTATATTTAATTCTGATTTGAAAAGTAATCCATTCCTGTGAAGACCCATTCAATTTGTTTCACCCATAAAAACCTCCATTTATGAAAAGGATCTTTACGGTATTTTGCGTTTTTTCCTGTTGTTTGTTCTTCTGTTCTAAAACGGAGGCCCAGACCTTTAATCCCGGAGATAATGTTTTCAACCTTAGTCTTGGATTAGGTGGCGACCTCTACACTGGCGCCGGATATTCAACCACCCTTCCTCCCATCGGTCTCGCCTTCGACCATGGATTAAATGC
>DATLTB010000116.1:0-7384 GCA_035533815.1 Chitinophagaceae bacterium | reverse complement strand
TATTTAAAAGATACATTTACCCCAAAGGAAAATGATCTGGTTTTCGGATAAATACCGTCTCCCGCATAGTTCGCGTCAATATAGGCCTGATTGCTTCCGTTGATCTGTGCATTCCTGATTTCCGGATCCAGTCCTTTGTACGGGGTAATGACAAACAGGTTATTGCCGCTGATATATACCTGAAGGTCTTCAACGCCTTTCAGCACATTGCCGAATGTATAGCTCAGTGTGGCATTGTCCAGCCGAAGGAAAGATGCCTTTTGCAGATAGTAATCGGATGGGGTGGAAGCATTCTTGATCCCGTTGGTCAGGGCATCCTGGGTTACATTATTTCCCGGAAGCCGGTTGATGTTTGCCAGTTCCAAAGAATTATTATTAAATACTTTTTCGCCAGACACCCCACGCAGGAAAAAGTTAAGCGACCATTTCTTATAGGTAAAGGTATTGTTTATCCCGTAATTGAATTTGGGAGCCGGGTCAGTGTAATGCAGGGTAGCATTTCCTGCATTGATCGTTTTAGAACCGGAAGAATCATAAAGCTGGTTTCCGTTTCCATCCAGGCCCACATAATGAGGCAGGTAAAACACATACGGGGAATAGCCCACCTTCAAATAAGTGATCGGGGAACTACTCAGTCCCCGGCCTTCAGCTACCCCACCGGGAATATTATTAGTGGATACCTTATAGCCCTGATAAGATCCGGAAAGACTGGTAATGGTAGTCCTGTTGAAGGAAATCTGACCACTGACAGACCAGGAAAAATCGTGTTTCTCGATAATGTCTGCATTCAGTGAAATTTCCACTCCCTTGTTGGTTAAGGTACCCACATTGGCTAATATAGTACTTAGGTAAAACGGAGGAGTGGGTACGGTGTAATCATATAACAGGTTTTCAGTTTTGTCACTATATACATTGATATCGCCACCCACCCTGTTATTGAGAATCGAGAAATCAGCCCCGATATTCAGGCCATGCACTTCTTCCCATTTCAGATCAGGATTAGCATTCTGATTTGGGCCGTATACCGGAGGGAATAAACCGTTACTGTAAATTGTTCCTCCACTGGCAAGCAGGAACAGGCTGTTATATGCATTGATACCATCTGTATTACCTGTAACACCATACCCTGCCCTGATTTTCAGGTCATTCAGCCAGACTACGCTTTTCAGGAAGCTTTCCTGGCTGATCCGCCAGGCTGCGGAAATGGCCGGGAAGTTTCCCCATTGGTTATTGATACCCAGTTTGGAAGAACCGTCCCGCCGGAAGCTGGCATCCAGGTAATACTCGCTGTTGTAGTTGTAAGTGATCCTGCCTACGAAAGAAATGAGCTTGTAATCATCCCGGTATGAGGCCACCCCAGTATTGGATTGGTAAGTACTCTGGAGTCCGTTATCCAGTAAACTTGGCAACAGATAATTATATCCCCCACCCCAGAGCCCGTTTGAACTGAAGTCATTATATTCATACACTCCTGTAGCGGTGAAATTGCTGAGTCCCCACTGGTGCTGGTAGGCCAGGGTCATATTACCGATTTTGGCATCCACATTAGTATCACTCTTATTGGCGTTGTTGAAATTGCCTTCCACCGGAAAGGAGGGATAGAACCAGTCCGTTTGAAGGTTCTGATGTTGCAGGGATCCGAATAGGCTTGCAGTTAATCCCTTGGTGATTTCATAGCTCACAGTGCCTGAGGTAATGGTCAGGTTTTCCTGGCCGGTATTGGTCTCTTGTTTCAGGTGTTCAACCGGGTTTGCCACCTCAAAATCACTAAAGGCAAAAAAGGAACCGTCCGGATTGTAAACGGGGTAGGTTGGGGGATCTGATTGCACAAAATTAAATACCCCATAATCTGTAAACTGCCGGTTGATCGCAGAATTCACGATGGACATCCGGATATCCAGGCGGTTATCTAGGGCTTTTTGCTCAGCATTGAATCGTAAACCAAGTTCCTGCCTGCCACTGTTGAGGACAATCCCCGGCTGATTGATATAACTGAACGATCCCCGGTAATTGAAATTATTGCTGCCACCGGAAATGGATACATTATGTCCCTGGGTTAACGTTTTCTGGGTAATGGCTTTATACCAGTCGGTATTCCCCCCTTTTTCATAGCTGGCTATGGTGGTGGGATTGATCCCGAGGCTAGCTACTGCTGTTTTCCATTGGGATGCACTCAGGAGATTTAGGTCTTTGGCCAGGAATTCTGTACCCACATATCCATTGTAGGTGATCCTGGTCTGACCAGGTTGTCCTCTTTTGGTATTGATGATGATCACCCCGTTTGCTCCCCTTGACCCGTAAATCGCCGTAGCAGAAGCATCTTTAAGCACGTCATAGGATGCAATATCGCCCGGAGGGATATCCCTAATCTCATTGGGATCGGAGAGTGGAACGCCATCCACCACAATTAACGGAGTCTGGGATCCTGAGAGTGAAGCTTGTCCTCTTAAGCGGATGATCAGGTCTGAATTCGGATCACCACCCTGGGTGGTGATGGACAGACCGGCAACCTTACCCTGGATCTGTTCGATGGGATTAGCCTCCACCCCTTTATTGAATCTTTTTGCGGAAATGGAAGTAATCGCACTGCTGACGTCTTTGGATTTCTGAGTACCGTAACCCACAACCACCACTTCCTCCAGACTGGCCCCTTCGCTAAGTTTAACATTCATACTCGAGCCAGTGATTGGCATCATGATAGTGCTGTACCCTACGAAGGAAAACTCCAGCGTTTTGCCTGCTTCAGGAACCTGCAGGGAAAAATTTCCTGAAGCATCGGTTACTGTTCCTACTGTAGGAACTTCTTTCACCCGGACATTAACTCCGGGGAGTGGCGAACCATCTTTGGCATCGGTTACTTTACCGCTAATCTCCCTGCCCTGCGTAAAGCCATGCTGCAGGGAAAACTGAAAGAGGAGGAAAAATAACAGTAGTGGTTTGAAGGGTAATTTTTTGATAATCATACATGGGTCTTTTACTGGTTAGATAATTAGGTATTATAGAAAAGCTTAATTATAGTAAAAATAGACGTGTAATTAATACACAATATATGTTAAATATTTATTAAAAAAGGATATTTTTCTTTTTTTTGTCCTTAAAAGGCAGGACCCTATCCTTGATATGGCCTAAAAAATCCTCAGCCGTTCCGGGATAATTGGAAATCAATGGACAAACTAATTGGAATGTTTCTGGAAATATTATATTAAGTACTAATAATAAAGTTAATATAAAATAAATAATTTATTAATTCAATTCAATAGTTTGGAAGAATGGATTAAAATAATCGGCTTAAATTGAATTTCGAAGTCGGTTCTCAGGAAATGATAAAAAGACCGGTAAATGAACTTCAGGTAACTGATAAGCAGACACCCGATTAGGACTCAAGGCCCAGCAAGTTTTTTTCTTTCTTTTCAAATGCTTCCGCATCAAATTTATACAGTTTTGCAGGACGATGGGGTACATCGTCTTCCATTTCGTTCAGGTCTATAAGCAGTCCCATAGACATGATTTTTTTCCTGAAATTCCTACGGTCCAGTTTAACATCCAAGATGGCTTCATACAGATTCTGCAATTCCCGCAGAGAGAATTTCTTGGGAAGCAGATTGAAACCCACCGGGTGTTCTTTCAGTTTTTCCTGCAGCCTTTGGTAACAGGCATCCAGTATTTCCCGGTGGTCAAAGGCCATTTGTTTGACCTTTTTAACCGGATGCCAGTGTAATTCATTATCCATGTTCCTGATGGTGGAATGCTGAATGTTGATCAGGGAATAATAGGCAATGGTCACCACCCGGCCAGCGGGGTGCCGGCAAACCTTGCCGAAAGTATGCACCTGTTCCAGGTAAACATCCTGAAGCCCAGTCCTGTTCAGCAATACCCGGTATGCCGCATCTTCTAAGTTTTCATCAGTATGGACAATATCGCCCAGCAGGGACCATTTGCTTTTATATTGATCCAAATCGGACTTGATCAGAAGTACCTTTAGTTCATTCTCGTCGAACCCGAAAATGACACAATCCACTGAAATCGCGATCTTGAAATAATCCTGGATCTCAATCAGGTGGGTATTGATATTTTTGGGTTTATAGGTATTCAAAGTTTGCATAATTTAATTTCGTCAAATAGAAGATTTGTGGGTGTAATTTCAGAAAATTATAAAAAAACGCTGGGATATATAAAAATTCTTATTCCGGTAAGTGTTGATTTTGTAGTTCAGACCTATTTTACCGGTCATTTCCGGAATTGATTTTTGAGATCGATAAAATGGGTTGATCAGCGATAAAGACTCGGATTGAGGGTATGCTACTTGACAGGGAAGAACTAAATTTACCAGGAAAGAAATCAACATGGATAGCCAAGAAAATGAAAGGGAAATGAATAAACTGGCCACGCAGTTACTCGGCGAATTGGATAAAAATCCCGAAGCATTCCCGGAAGGCAAAACGACAGAGGACATCCAATTAAGGATAAGTCAGCTCCTACAGATCATCAATTTCAATGACTGGAAATATTATGTGCAGAGTAATCCGGTGTTGACGGACTTTGAATATGATCAGTTATTTAGGGCGCTTAAAAAACTGGAACAGGAATACCCTGAATTTATTGCAGCTGATTCCCCATCCCAAAGAGTGGCCAGGGGATTGACTAAAGAGTTTCACCAGGTACGGCACCTGGTGCCCATGTTATCTCTTGAAAATTCATATAACGAAGCAGATCTTCTGGACTGGGACAGGAAAGCCCGGGAACTGACAGGTCTCCATGAACTGGAATATTGTATCGAACCGAAATTTGACGGGGCCGGAATTTCCCTGATCTATGAAAATGATCTGCTGACCAGGGGAATTACCCGGGGGGATGGCATAACCGGAGAAGATATTACCGTGAATATCCGGAAGATCCGATCGATACCCCTGTCCGCAGGATTTGCCGCCTATGGCATAAACCAGATTGAAATCAGGGGGGAGGTGATGATCAATAAGGACAGGTTTAAAAAATTCAATGAACAAAGGATTGCAGAAAACCTTCCGCCCCTGGCCAATCCCAGAAATGCTGCATCGGGTTCTTTACGCATGGTGGATTCCACGGAAGTGGGAAAAAGAGGACTGATGGCCATCCTCTATCATATGAGCTATCATTCCCTGACGGATAATACACCACCTCCTCCTGAAATCCGCAACCATGCGGACACATTGCGGTGGCTCAGCAAGCTGGGTTTCCGGAGTCCTGCCGGTGAGATGAAAGTGTTAAAGGGTATACAGGAAGTAATTGCCAAATGTAAGGAAGCGGAAACACATCGGGATAATCTGCCTTATGAGATCGATGGAATGGTCATAAAAGTGAATGATTACCAGCTTCAGGACAGCATGGGAATGACTTCCCATCATCCCAGATGGGCCATTGCTTTCAAATTTGCGCCCAGACAGGCAAAAAGTATCCTGCGAAAGGTAGAATTCCAGGTAGGCCGTACCGGTTCGGTAACTCCGGTGGCAAAAATTGATCCGGTACATATTGGGGGGGTGACCATCAGTTCGGTATCCCTGTTCAATGAGGATGTAGTCAGGGAAAAGAATCTGAGGATAGGGGACACTGTATTGGTGGAACGGGCAGGGGATGTCATCCCTTATATCGTCAAATCTCTGGAAGAGCTGAGAGACGGCAGTGAAACCACTATTGTTTTTCCGGTTCATTGTCCGGTTTGCGGGGATAAACTGGAGAAAGGAGAAGGAGAGAGCGCCTGGAGATGCATCAATATCAACTGTGAAGCCCAGGTTGTGGAGCGAATGATCCATTTTGTCAGTAAAGATGCCATGGATATCAGGAATCTTGGAGAAGCCAATATTCGAAGGTTCTTTAACCTGGGTATGCTCAAAGAAGTTCCCGGAATATATCATTTGGACCTGGAGAAAATCGGAGCAATGGAAGGATTCGGGGAAAAATCTGCCGCCAATCTGAAATCAGCCATTGAAAAATCAAAATCCCAGCCGCTGCACAGACTGATCTTTGGACTCGGAATCCGTTATGTCGGGGAAACAACTGCAAAAACCCTAGCAGGGGCAGTTGAAAGTATTTTGGAATTTACGGACTGGGATGAGTCAAGGCTCCTGGCTTTGGAAGACATTGGACCCAAAGTGGCAGGGGCAATCATACAGTTTTTTCATAACCCGGATAACCTGAAGATTATAGACAAGCTGGGACAGGCCGGAGTCCGGATAGCGCATGCAGGATCCAGAAAACCAGCAGGAGGTAATCTGCAGGGTAAGACCTTTCTTTTTACAGGAACATTGTCCGGGATGAAAAGAAGTGAAGCGGAAGAGCAGGTTGAAAAGCAGGGGGGGCTGCTCATGGGCAGTGTTAGCAGCAAGCTGGATTTCCTGGTTGCAGGAGCTGATGCGGGAAGTAAACTCGAAAAGGCGAAGAATATCCATTCGGTGGTCATTCTGGATGAAAAGGAATTTTTAAAAATGATTGGCCCTATATCTTGATCCAGATTGGTTTAAATGTATTAATAACAAACAATGAGCGATGCATTTTACATTGGATGATGAACATTTTATGCAACAGGCTCTAATGGAGGCGAAAAAAGCTTTAGAAAGGGAAGAAGTGCCTGTGGGTGCCATCATTGTTCAGGATGGCCTGATCATCGGACGTGGATCAAACCAGGTAGAACAGCTGAATGACAGTACTGCACATGCCGAGATCCTCGCGTTGACCAGTGCATTTAATTACCTGGACAGCAAATATTTACCCCAAGCTACTATTTATGTCACGATCGAGCCTTGTCTGATGTGTGCCGGAGCCCTTTATTGGAGCCAAGTGAAGAGAATCATTTATGGGGCACCGGATGAAAAGAATGGTTTCCACAGAGTAACCGGTACCCATTGGCCATTTCATCCCAAGGCAACAGTCTTGCCTGGTTTATGTGAAGCAGAATGCCTTTCCCTAATAAAGGGGTTTTTTAACATGAAAAGGGGAAATAGGGAGTATTGATAGTCGATGGGGATCCTGCGGTTCAGGGAATTCATCCTCACTTGGCATATGCATTTCCGGAAGTTAAAAATATGTAAAATGCGTCAAAAGTTGCATGTTTACGCAATGGATAGGTATTATAACGGATGTTCATAATAATAAGCCCCCTATAAATCACTAATCAGCTCATTAATAATTTCTTGGAGGAAAATTGGGCCAAAAAATGTGTCCACTAAAATATAAGAATTAATTTGTTTTCTATATTGATTTTACTACCTTAGTGGCTTATTTATGTAGCCACCATGTTTATTGACGATCATCAGCTGCACAGTAATGGTAAATCCTATCGCCGCGTACTGGTCCGGGAAAGTTACCGGGAAGGTAAAGCCGTGAAGAAAAGAACGATGGCTAATCTCTCTAA
>DATLTB010000115.1:0-4177 GCA_035533815.1 Chitinophagaceae bacterium | reverse complement strand
GTGACTTCCTTCTTACCAGTATTTCTGCTGACGGGGCAGGAAGGGAAACTATTCCATCCCCTGGCATGGACCAAAACTCTGGTCATGGCTTCTTCCATGATACTGGCCATTACCATGATACCCGTCCTGATGGTCATATTGATGAAGGGTAAAATGCGACCGGAAAGTGAAAATCCGGTAAGCAGTTTTTTTACCCGGCTGTATGAACCGGTATTATCCTGGTGCATGGAATGGAAAAAAACGGTATTGGTCATTAACATCCTGGGATTAGCGTTTGCGGTATTCCTGCTATCACGGCTGGGTAGCGAATTTATGCCGCCCCTGAATGAAGGAACCTTACTGTTCATGCCGGTAGCCCTGCCCGATGCATCCAACGCGGAAATGAAACGTATCCTGCAAATTCAGGATAAGATCATCAGCACGGATCCGGAAGTAAAAAATGTGCTGGGCAAAGCAGGCCGTATCAGTTCCGCCACCGATAATGCTGCGATCCCAATGGTTGAAACGATAATCCTGTTGAAGCCAAAAAATGAATGGAGAAAAGGCATCACCCAGGATGATATCATTAACGAGTTAAATCAAAAGTTGAAAATTCCCGGAATCACCAATGGGTGGACTCAGCCAATCATAAATCGAATCAATATGCTTTCCACCGGCATCCGTACCGATGTGGGGGTTAAAATATTCGGACAAAACCTGGACACACTTTATAAGCTCTCCCAAATTATTGCTGGCGAACTGAAGGGGATAAAGGGAGTGGTGGATCTGTATCCCGAGCAACTCACGGGTGGAAAATATTTGAACATCCGGGTTAAGAAGGACGTTATTGGCCGTTATGGATTAACTACAGATGATGTGAATATGATCGTGGAAAGCGCCCTGGGGGGTGTGGATGTGAGCCAGACGGTGGAAGGAAGGGAGCGGTTTTCTATTAATGTAAGGATTGCACAGGGTTGGCGCAACAGCCTGGAGGATATCAAACGCACCCTCGTACAAAGCAAGAATGGACCGTTGCCTTTATCCGATGTGGCTGACATTTCCATTGAGGACGGACCTCCCATGATCAATAGTGAGAACGCACTGCTGCGCGGTACCGTGCTTTTTGATGTGCGGGGCCGCGACCTGGGCAGCACTGTCGAAGATGCGATGCAGAAATTAAATAAGGCACTAACCATTCCCAAAGGGTATTTTATTGAATGGAGCGGGCAATGGGAGAATGAGATACATGCCAAGAAAACATTACAGATCATTGTTCCAATAGTCTTCTTTATCATTTTCTTCATCCTGTATTTCACTTTTCATGACTGGCGGGATGCTTTAAATACATTGCTCTGCCTGCCTTTTGCACTTATCGGTGGCGTGCTCATGGTATATATCTGGGGTGAAAACCTTTCCGTAGCCGTTGCCGTAGGCTTTATCGCCCTGTTTGGCATTGCGGTGGAAACAGGTGTTGTGATGATGATCTACCTGGAAGAAGCGATGCAGCGCATGGTAAAGGAGAAAGGCAACGCTGTAGATGTAAAAACATTGCGTCATTATATCATGGAGGGCGCGGTAAAGCGGTTGCGGCCCAAGCTGATGACGGTCTCTGTGGCCCTGGTCGGGCTGGTGCCGGTGCTTTGGTCCCAGGGAACGGGTATTGAACTGATGCGCCCAATCGCCCTGCCCATGATCGGGGGCATGATCACCTCTGCCATCAGCATTTTATTAGTGATGCCCCTGGTTTATGAAATGTTTAAAGAAAGGGATCTGAAAAAATTCGGAGAAGTTAAACTCCCGGACGCAAATTATTAATCGGACCCGGAGATCTCCAAACCCTTCGGGTTCTCAATTAACACCTAATGAAACCGACCCAGATGGCTGTTTCTCTCCCAACTTGCCCCGCCCCCGCGGGTGGGGAAATCCGCTATCCCGGTGATCGGCGAATTTCTGAAAAATCCAAAATGATGGGGATTTATGTAAACAGGGTAGGACCAGTGAGTGAATTAGAAGCCCATTATCCGATCATTAAAGCATAAATTATTTACGGATGAAAAAAATAGAGATCTACTTCAGGAAAAAACGATTGTTAGCCATAATAGGCCTTTCAACTCTCCTATTATGTTTCAAAGCGACTCATGGGCAGCAGGTAGTTACTTTGCAGCAGATTTTAGATAGTATAGCCGTGCGCAATCCGGGATTGCAGCAATTTGCGCTCAAGACGGAGGCCAGTAATGCCTTGGGGGAGGCCGCAAAGGCGTGGGATCCTCCTTTGGCCGGGGCGGGCTTAAGTGAGTTCCCTTATCCATTCTCTGACAATAAAATGGGCGGCGCTGGCCAGTTGGGAGCACGCGAGATGGTGATGGTGCGGCTGCAGCAGATGTTTCCCAATTTCAGCAGGCAAAGTAAGGAAGATGCCTATTTCCATTCTTTCGGTCCGCAAAACGAGGATGAAAGAGCTACCATGCAAAACATGCTTTTTGCCCAGGCAAAAATGGCATACTACGATGCCCTGGTAGCTGAAAAGAAATTAACCCTTATTGGTGAACAGGAAAGGCAATTACAATTGCTCATTGAGATTGCCGAAGGCCGACTGGCTTTTAATAAAGCTGTACTTCCCAATATTTACAAGGCAAAGGCAAAGCTGAGCGATTTGCAATCTGACAGCGTCAAAGTAAGCAGCATGGTTGATCAGGCAGTTTCCATTCTGAACAGCCTGTCGGACCGCCCGGTGGATGCGCCTTTAATGATAGATACATCCAATAGCTTTCAGCAAAAGCAAATTGATATTTTGCAGGTAAATTCCGCTTATGTGCAAACACATCGAACTGATATCCTGCATACGACTGATGAAATCCACAGCATTCAATTAAATCAGGAAGCCTCTTCCAGCCTGGCGAAACCCCAGTTCGGACTTTCATGGGATAATATGCGGATGAGCAGCGGAATGTATATGTATACTGTTATGGCCATGGTTACCATCCCGATCGCTCCCTGGTCATCCAAAGGGTATAAATCGGAAGTGGGTTCTATGAATTATCAAATCCAGTCTATGAAAAAAATGCAGGACAGTCAGGTACTGCAAGCTCTGGGGAATATCCGTAAAGACTGGCTGAATTTGCAAGCTGCACGTAAAGAACTTCAGATTTTTCAGGATGAAGTGATTCCTTCATATGCAAAGACTTACCAGGCTAACCTGAATGCATTTAGCGAGAATGCCGGGGACATCTACGAGACGCTGATGGCCTGGAATGATCTTACCATGAAGAAAATGGAGTATTACGACAAGCTAAATGATTTGTTGCATATCCAGGTGATTTTGGAAACGGAAATGCAACAATAATAAAAGAAAAATCAAACAGGCATGAAAAGGAATGGATTATTGCGGTTTACAGGTATGGCGATCCTGTTTTTATTACCTATAGCAATCTTATTGTTGGTGGGATGCAATTCAAAAATCAAAGAAACAGCTGCTCGTGTCAAAACGTATTATACCTGTCCCATGCATTCCCAGATACATGAAGATAAGCCGGGCAATTGTCCGATTTGTGGAATGAAATTAATAAAAATCGAGCCGGAGCCTCCTACAGCCATTCCCCTCGATTCAGCATTAACCTACCTCGAGGATCCGGTTACTCAAACGGTTGTGGGTGATTTTAAGGTGGTCAGCCCAGGCAAAATTAATTCCGGGGATACCATCACAGCAGATGGCTATACCGGATTTGATGAACGTGAGTTGAATACGGTTGCTTCCAGGGTGGGGGGCCGTATCGAGAAGTTGTATGTAAAATATGCAAACCAACCCATTCATGTTGGTCAACCCTTAATGAAATTATACAGCCCGGAACTGCTCAATGTCCAGCGTAATCTCCTGCAGGCGGTTAAGGATAAAGATGGTACAATGGTCACCGCATTAAAGGAAAACCTGTATAATCTTGGCATGTCCCCTCAACAGGTACAACAGGTGATGCAGGCCGGCCAGCCACTGGTGGAGGAAACAATTTTCAGCCCTTATTCCGGAATTTCCCAGGAAATTACAACTGGACAAAATTCCGGCGTGGCTTCCGGAAATGCTCCGATGGGTGATGCGGTTAACAATATGGGAGGGGGCAATAGCCTGAATAACCAGGCAGGGAATGGCTCTTCTGCCAAAACGTTCGCCGCTCCTGAATTATTAAGGATCCAGGAAGGGATGTAT
>DATLTB010000114.1:0-4847 GCA_035533815.1 Chitinophagaceae bacterium | reverse complement strand
AATACAATTAGGTAACTGCTATATACCTATTGGGACCAATCCAGTTATTTTGTCCAATCTTAAAGCATACAAATATCGAATTTATCCCACTGGGGACCAGAAGATTCTTATCAACAATACCTTTGGGTGTGTCCGATATGTATATAACGCCTCCTTGTATTTACGGAGATGGCTATGGGAAACGAAACTGGCATAAGTGGATATGATCTGATGAAACGAGTATCGGCAACCAAACAGGTATTTCCCTGGTTAGCAGAACCGGACAGTCAATCGCTTAATGCTGCCATATTGAATATGGATAAAGCCTATCAGCATTTCTTTAGGTGGGGGGATTTCCCAAATATAAAAAACGGGGAGGTCGTCAGTCTTTTCAGCCTCCCTGTAATACACGGGAGATCAACTGGGAAACTGCTACCCTCACTATCCCAAAGATCATGGACATTCCGATCACCCTGTCCCGGAAGTTTGAAGGAAAGATAAAAACGATTACTGTGAGTACCCCCTACCGGGAAATACTTTGCCTCTATCTTGGTGAATAGGGAACTAAAACTTCCCGTGAAACCTCTATTGGAAGGGGGAAAAGGAAGAAAGCCAATTTCCGGGTAGCTGTCCAACACGGAGGATAACCAACCAACAGAAGGATTTTTTACATAAGCGCTCTACCCAATGGGTATGTGATAACCAAACTACCACCCTGGTTGCAGAGGATCTTGCAGCCAGGAATATGATTAAAAAACACAAACTGTCCCTTTCCATATCGGATTCCGGAGGGTGAGAATTTGTCCGACTTCTGGAATAGAAATCTGATTGGTATGGTAAGAACCTGATCGGGATAAAGCGGTTTGTTCCGAGTTCCAAAACTTGTTCAGATTGCGGATATGTGTTGGATGAACCTGATCTTTCGGTAAGAGAGTGGGAATGTCCGCAGTGTGGAACATTACATGACCGGGACATCAATGCTGCAAGGAATATGAAGAGCATTGGATTACACGCAGGGTCAGGTTGATCCGATGTGCCCGTGGAGCAGATACGGAACCCTCTGGCGGAGAAAAGGGAAAATGTACTTGTCCCAAAATGTATATAGTCCCTGCAATTTTAACCTGCAGGAAGGGCACGGAGTCGTTTTATCATGAATGGGGTTGATACGGAAAACCAGGAACAAAATGAACCGAAACATAGGAACTTTGCCCGTTTCCGGTAGGTGTTTAATACCTGATTGGTTTTGCGGTAATCGTCATGGGCCCGCAGCTGTGTGGTCAATGCTTTTGGACGGAACAGACAACTGGCCGTCCGCACATATTCCCCCCCTCACAGGGTTAAGGGCTTCCAATTCCCGGAGTAGATTACCAGATAAAAGGCAAGAGGCGATATTTCACTTTTTTGGAATATTCTGAATAACCTGCAAGATGCTTCACCAGAAATTTCTCTTCTTCCTGGAGCCTCCAGATAATCACCAGCGAAATAGGCAGGATAGTGAATAGCCCAAACCATGAACCGAGTGCAGGAGGTATACCTAATAGCATAATAATAGCTCCAATATACATCGGATGGCGTATGATCGCATAGGGTCCCGTGGATATCACTTGCTGTTTAGCATCAACTTCGATAATGGCTGAGGTAAATGTATTTTCTTTATATACAAAAAATACGAAAAGGAGCCCAAGGAAGACAAGTACATCCCCCGCTATGGCGATACCTCCAGGTACAATCGACCATTTGAACCGATGGTCAAGGGAAGGAATGATGATCACTAAGAGAAATGTGAATGAAACAAGGGATTGAATGATCTTTTGATTTTTCTCCTTTTCGGCTTTCGGACCGCTTTTGATACGACGTGCCAGCAGTTCCGGGTCTTTCTTTATCAGGTAAAGGGTGATGGCTGTCACTGAAACAGTAAACACAGATAAAAAAACCCAGGCTTGCCAGTAAACGAATGTGCCGCCTGAAAGGAAAATCGATGCTGACAGTATAATGATAAGCCAAAGGAGTCCGCCGAATGCTTTAATGTTTATATTTTTCAAGCATTACTGGTTTTAGGGCATTAAAAATTATACAAAAAAAACAGTAAACAGGTATCAGATAATGATAAATAAATATATTTCGGTATTTTTTTACTTTGCAAGGTATCCATGATGAAGTAATTTCTTTATCCCGAAAGGGATGAATATAAAAGTAAATAACGGGGTTTTTTCTGAAAAATGCTGAACAAGTAAAGCAGGAGCTTTATATGAAATGAAGAACATGGAAACCAAATATTGGCAGCCATCAAATGAAAAGATAAAGAACCCTAAAACAGGGATCCCTGCTGTCCCGGGCGAAAGAAGGATGTGGTATTCAAACTAAACTCCCGTTGTAATCCAAATCTGGCTGAATAAAGGTTGTATTGGTTTCGGATTAGTTCAGCAATGTTCCCTGTGCCGTGCATGCGCCTGCCGAACTGACTATCATTAACCTGGCCTCCATGGCAGGATTCGATAAGGTGCCATACTTTATCAGCCCGATCCGGAAAATTTTTCCCAAGCCAGTCATGGAAAAGCAATTTAACAGCCCCGTTCAGCCTGATCAGGGTATATGCGCAAAAACCAGCTCCTGCTTCTGCGGCAGCTTTTAGTATATGGGGCAATTCATGATCATTAAGGCCCGGAATCATGGGACCTGCCATTACTCCCATGCGAACGCCGGCCTGACTAAGCTCCCTGATAACCCTTAGCCGCTGCAGGTTGGTGGTAGTCCTGGGTTCCATCACACGCCTTAAATTTTCATTGAAAGAGGTCGTCGATACCAGGACACTAACCAGGTCCCTGCGGGCCATTTCAGTCAGGATATCCTTGTCCCGCAGGATCCCTGCATTTTTCGTGATGATCCCTACCGGCTGGTTGAACTGAAGGCAGACTTCCAGTAATTTCCTGGTGATCTGGAATTTCTTTTCCGCCGGCTGATAGCAATCCGTATTCCCGCTTATGGATAAAGGCACACATTTCCAGCCCGGGTTCATCAGGAACTTCCGGAGCAGCTCAGGGGCATTTTTCTTAACGATGATCTTTCTTTCAAAATCCAAACCCGCACTATACCCCCAGTATTCATGTGCATTTCGGGCATAGCAATAGATGCATCCATGCTCACAGCCCTGGTAAGGGTTCATACTGTACCACATGCCCAGGTCCGGACTGTCCACTTTATTGACCAGGCTTTTAGCCTGTTCCTCCAGATATTGGGTGGCCACATGTGGCTCCAGCCAGTCGTCAATAGCTTCAATATGTTCTTTTACCCGGTGTTGCCGTTGGAACCGGTTGGCAGGGTTGAACTGGGCTCCCCGGCCATAAAAATACTGATCCTGACTTTTTTCAGTTCCTTCTGATGTTTCCATTTGGCGTTCTCCTATGGGTCATTTATCAAAAAGTACATATTGATACACTTCCGGAATCGTTAAGCCGGAAAGCGTGAATATGGCCAGCTGCTGATACGCTGAAGCTGATTCACCGGCCGGGCGTCCAAGAAGCAACAATTCAGCGGCCAGAAAGGCTCCCTTAAAATGAGTCTGGCTAAGCAAGGCCCAGCCCTGTTCATATTGCTTAGGATGCAATTTCCGGGCAATGATGAGGTAGGGTTCTGTGATAAAATACGGATCCTGTTCAGGCACCTTCATCAGTTGCCTGACCTTTTTTATTTTGTTCAGCAATTCCCGGATAGGGTTTTTACTCCGGACAGCTATAAATATGGTATGGGTGGGAAGACAGCCAAAATCCTCCAGCACGACTTCAAAAGGGTCACCGGAATTAACACTATTTTTCAGTCCCCTGACCAGTTTATCCTGCGCCATTGCCGGACTGAAGAATTTGACCAGCGTAATATATGGTTTGGTCCTGACAGCTGCAGAAGCCTTGAATTTAAAGGCAAATCTTTCTTTGATTTTCATGACCTCATTCCAGAGAGGTTCAGGCGCTGCAAGGACAAGGCGGTATTCATATATGCTGCCCATGAAATTTTCCGGGGGATGTAAGAGGATATTTTTCTGCATGCAGGGTGTTTAGACCTAAAACTAATATAATTAGTATAAAAATACTAAATATTTTAGTATAAATACTCAACTTAGATTTTTGAAAAAATGATCATACTTCCAGCCAAGTGCAGAAGGAGTTAAAAATCTGGATGACTTATAAGGGAATAGCGACTTTGTTTCAAACCGGTGAAATCCAATAAATGTATGGGTTTCATCCATTCAACTTGTTCTGCAGAAAAGCCAGGGTCAGGGCCCAGGCTTCTTTGGCTGCCTCGGGCTGATAGCTTGCCCGTTCATTGCAGAAAAACCCATGGTCAGCATAGGAAATGTCCACATTGATGAAAGGTTTGCCCGCTTCTTCCAATGATTTGACGATGTGCTGTGTAATATCCCGGGTGATATGCTGATCTAATCCACCCCAGAAAAAAAGCATGGGGGCATGCAGTTCACCAGCCCTGCCGGAGAGCTCGGGGGAAATTCCTGCGCCATAAAAAGATACGGCAGCTTTCAGGGGTAAAATACAGTTTGCCAGGTAGGAAACCCTTCCTCCCATACAGAAACCTATGCTGACCATATCGCCCGGTTTGACGGCATGATTGGATTGTAACCACTTAAAGGAAGCCCGGATATCCTGTTCCAGTCCTTCGATGGTTATGGCCTGCAAATGGGGTCGGATGGACTCAAAATCGGTGTAGGCAGCTTCAAGACCGGGTTGGGTGCGATGAAATAGCTCGGGGGCAATAGCTACATACCCCAGTGTTGCGAACCTGTTGGCGATATCCCGGATATATCCGTTGACACCAAAGGCTTCCTGGAAGACCAAAATACCTGCATGGGATCCGGAATT
>DATLTB010000113.1:0-86625 GCA_035533815.1 Chitinophagaceae bacterium | reverse complement strand
CAAATTTTTCCTTCGGGAACCACATTGGCTGAAAAAAAACTTTCAGCCCCACTGGGACTGAAAAAAAGCACTCCGTCATAGGGGATATCCATGGCCACAGATAAGTTAATGGTTTTATATACGATAATTTCTTCCAGGGGTAAGGATGCCTTATTCAATGTTTCAGGGAGGTCCGGCCTCCTTCGGTTGCCACAGAAAAAAACAAAAGGACCCTGATCCCCGGATTCCACGATTAGCTTGCCCAGTTTCCGGGAATCCCTGGCTGAACCTAAAACCGGAATTCGGGGAAACAGCAGCCTGACCGTATCCAGGGTATGGCCTTCAAGACAATAGATTTTCCAGGATTCGGGGATTAGTTCCTGCAATATTTCGGCGATTGCGGTTATGGCATAGCTGCTGGTGAACAGGATCTTCAGGGGATTTCCTGCCAATTGGTGAATGATTGCGGTCAGTTGTTGCGACCTGAGCGGAAAGGTCTCAATAAAGGGTTGTACCGTCAGGGTGATACCCTGTTCCTGGGCTTGACGGATCAGCTCCGGTTCCAGTTCCTTGGTGGATATGATATGATATTTACCGGGGGGCATGCTTGATTTGTTCCAGGATAAGATTTGCTCCCTGGTCCAGCAATTCTTCGGCTGCATTTTTCCCCAGATCACCGGACTGCTCCATCGTTGCTTTTCGGAAGACTTCCCGTTTCTCCATCCCATCCAACGACAAAATATTACCCTGGAAATGGACCCATTCTTCCTCTATCCAGCAGTAGGCTCCGATCGGCGCTGAACAACCCCCTTCCAGCACTTGCAGAAATTCCCTTTCCTGATGGACACATAATTGGGTTTTTCCATCATTGAGTATCCCGCATTGGCGGATCATTTCTTTATCCGCTTGCCGGCAAATCAGGGCAATCGCTCCCTGGGCCGGAGCGGGAAGCATCCAGTTCAGGGTCAGGGAGTTTACATCCCGGATTTCCAACCGGTCCAGTCCTGCTGCTGCAAAGATGGCGCCGTCCCAATGGCTATGTTTTAGTTTTTCCAGCCTGGTGCGGACATTGCCCCGGATAGGTTCTATGTGGTGACCCGGATATTTATTGAGCCATTGTGCCTTCCTGCGCAAACTACCCGTGGCAATACTGGCAGCCTGACTGGGGTGATCCAGGAAACGGGTACTTCCCCGGCAAACCAGCACATCCAGGACAGGACCCCGGGGAAGAACGGCAACCTGCAGGATGCCCTTGGTCAGTTGGGTAGGCAGATCCTTCAGGCTATGCACGGCCAGATCTATTTCCCCGTTGAGCAGGGCCAGGTCCAGGGTCCGGGTAAATAAGCCAATAGTTTCTGTTTGATGAAGCGGGGCAGAGAGGTTCAAATCGCCATCAGATTTCACAAAGACCAAACTCGAATGGCATCCAAACCGGTCCAGGCCCTCCTTCACCTGCGTGGCCTGCCACACCGCCAGTTCACTGTCTCGCGTGCCGATACGGATCTGCGGGGACATGCTCAGTTTTTGGGGGTGGTTTCAAACAGTTCGCTGATCATTTCAATAAACTGATCATTTTTGGGATGCTCCCGCCGGACCTTGGTGGCGAGTAAATTGATGGTTTTTTGAATGATCCGGGAGGAGATATCCTGGAAATTGCTGATTTCGGCAGGATTACAGGTTTTCTGGGTGGAAATTTCCCGGGCATGGATTTCCTGAAGCTTTTTCTTTACACCCTGCAATACTACCGCATGGCGGCGCATCTGATTCCAGTAAAGGAATTCCTGCATGTTTTCTTCGATGATGGCCTGGGCCCTGGGAATTTCAGCCTGTCTTTTCTGTAGGGTTTCATCCTGTATCCGGGAGAGTTCGTCAATCCCGATGAGTTTGATATTCGGCAGGTTTTTCACGCCTTCCTCCACATTACTGGGCACGGAGAGGTCCAGGATGAGTTTGGGTCCTGATTTTTCCAGCCATCTGGCTTTAATGGTGGGTGCCGGTGCATTGGTGGCTACGATGATGACATCGGATTCCTCAATTTTTTTCTTCAGCTGCCGGTAGGAGGCTGCCTTAAGTCCATATTTCAAGGCAAATTCCCGGGCCCGGGTATCAGTCCGGTTGATCAGGGTGATCTGTTTAATTTCCAGGTAATCGATCAAATTTCTGCAGGTATTGCGGCCGATTTTACCGATACCAACGAGCAGGATCTGCTTTTCCGCCAGGTTTGGCATGCGCCGCAGCATCTGCACGGCGGCATATGCCACGGAAACTGTACCGGAACTTAGTTGAGTCTGGTTCTTGATGATCTTGGATACCTGTAATACACTGCTTACCATCCTCTCGGTAAAACTCCCCATAAAACCATGCTCCCTGGAAAAGCGGGCTGCCTGCTTTACCTGGCTGACTACTTCATAATCGCCAAGTATCTGGGAATCCAGTCCAGCGCTGACATTAAACAGGTGGTTAATGGCTTTATCCCCGGTTTTGATATAGGCGGAAAGGCGAAATATATTTGCATTTCCGGAAGTCTCAGAGCAAAGCAATTCGATGAGTACCTGGGGATCAGGGGCAAAACCATATATTTCCGTTCGATTACAGGTAGAAAGCACAAAAAGCTCATCAAGACCCATTGAACCGGCCTTAAACAGGATGGCCCCATACTTCCGGTCATCTATGGCAAACTGCCCGCGGATCGCTGCATCCGATTTCCGGTAATTGATTCCGGCTACGAAAAAACAGGAAATGTCCTTTGATTTGTTTTGAAGCATGGTAAGGCCTAATTTTTCAAGGTTGAACCATCCTGATCAGGATGGATTACCTGAATATGATCAACAGGATCTGCAGGCCTGAGCCTCAGCAAAATTACTGGCTGCCTTGCCAATTGAGGGGCTGAAGCTGTCATTAGTCTGTCATTTCTATAGTTAAAATAAGGTCCCGCCTTCCCTGGGAAGTTTCATCCTACCAAGGATTCAACAATCTTATGACAAATTTGGGGGGACGGGAATGCCAAAGTTGGTAATTTTGCTTCCTTCAAATAATGACAGTCCCTGCTTCCCGCCGAGGTATTCTATTGCTGAACCTGGGTTCTCCGTTTTCCACTGCAGTTAAGGATGTGAGGGCTTACCTCCATGAATTTCTCCTGGATAAGCGGGTTCTGGATGTGTCATTCTTATACCGCAAGCTACTGGTGGACCTCATCATCGCCCCTTTCCGGGCCCCGAAAACGGCTGCTGCCTACCGGACCATCTGGACCGAAGAAGGCTCTCCCCTGATCGTATTTACCGCACAAATCAGGCAAGCTATTCAGGAGCAATCTGCTTCCAGGATCGCCATTGGCATGAGGTATGGAAAGCCTTCCACTGCAGATGGCCTGGAGGAGCTATCAAGGTCTGATCCCGAGGAAGTCATTATCCTACCTTTATATCCGCATTATGCCATGTCCTCCTATGAAACAGCGGTGGAACAAACCCGTGAAATTCATCGAAAGCGGAAATATACCTTTCCCTTGAGGATCATTAAACCGTTCTATAATCATCCGGCCTACCTGGATGCCCTGGCCGATAGCATTTCTCCTTTTCTTGGGGGAGACTTTGATCAGTTATTATTTAGCTATCACGGACTTCCGGAACGGCATATCCGCAAATCCGATATCACCCATGCCCATTGCCTGTTCGCGCCGGATTGTTGCGTGACAGATTCAGCCGCACACCTCCAATGTTACCGTCATCAGGTCATGACTACCTCAGCCCTGGTGGCGGCAAAGCTGGGTCTACCAAAGGAAAAATATGCCATTTCTTTCCAGTCCCGCCTGGGGCGGGACAGGTGGCTGCAGCCTGATACAGCCAGACGGCTGGTGGAGCTTCCCGGAGAAGGGGTTAAGCGGCTACTGGTGGTTTGTCCTGCCTTTGTTGCGGACTGCCTGGAAACCCTGGAAGAAATTGCCCAGCGGGGGAAACTTGCTTTTCTGGATGCAGGGGGAACACAGTTTACCTATATCCCCTGTCTGAACACCAGGCCTTCCTGGGTCAGGGCCTTAATGACAATAATCGGTTCATCGGAACCGCTGCAATAAAATCAATACAAAGTAAAAGTCAGGTCCAGGATATGGTTCGGCTGCCCTGCTTTATTTTTTTTCTCCTTTTTCTGTAGTAATTTTCCTCCTTTAATTGCATTCAATGATCATTGGGATCCTTAAGGAATCAACAGGGGAGAACCGGGTTTCCCTGTTACCTGAGATGGTGAAGCAATTGGTCGGCATGCATACTGAAGTTTGGGTGGAGGAAGGAGCTGGCTCCGGGGCTTTTGCCGATGACAGTAATTATCAGGAAGCAGGGGCCACCATACATGCCGCAGAAGGTATTTTCTCCAACGCCAACCTGATTTTAACGATTCATTTCCCACCGAGAGAGAAGATCAGCCAGATCAGACCGGATACCGCCTTATTAGGGGTTTACCAACCCCTGTTTCAGCTGGAACTGATGCAACAGGCAGCGGTTGCAGGGTTAACGGTCCTAAGTCTGGATAATATCCCCCGGAATACCCGGGCCCAGAATATGGATGTCCTGAGTTCCCAGGCAAATATTGCCGGGTACCGCGCCGTCCTGGAGACTGCCTGCCGATTTAGCCGGTATTTCCCCATGCTGATGACTGCGGCAGGAACTATTCCCCCTGCCCGGATACTGATCCTGGGTGCTGGAGTGGCCGGCCTGCAGGCGATAGCCACTGCACGCAGGCTGGGTGGGGTGGTAGAAGTTTTTGACACCCGGCCCGCCGTGAAGGAGGAAGTCATGAGTCTGGGGGCCAAGTTTGTGGAAGTGGAAGGTATGGCTGATCCGGTAAATGCGGGTGGTTATGCGGTGGAACAGAGTCTGGCCTTTCAGCAGCGTCAGCAGGCCAGGATAGCAGAAAGCATAGAAAAGGCAGATATCGTGATCACCACTGCGCAAATTCCGGGCAGAAAAGCACCGGTGCTGGTCACTGCCGGGATGATCGGTAAAATGAAAAAAGGATCGGTGATCCTGGATATCAGTTCAGCCACCGGAGGTAATACAGAACTGACTAAGGATAATGAAACGGTAAATTATCATGGAGTGACCATTATAGGGAATTCCAATCTGCCGTCGCTCATGCCCGCTGATGCCAGCCGGCTGTATGGAAAAAATATCCTGAACTTTCTGAAACTAATCATTGGCCAGGATGGTAATCTGAATCTGGATTTTAAGGATGAACTTGTTTCAGGTACCTGTATTACCCATGGGGGGGTGATTTCGAATGACCGGATGAAAACGTTTTTTAAGCTATAAATGAAAATTTCACATTAATATTATAAAATATGGATTTACTCGCCCGTTTCCTGCATCAGCATATTGAGATGGTCTATGTGGTGGTGTTATCCATATTCCTGGGGATTGAGGTCATATCCCGGGTACCTGCCGTCCTGCATACTCCGCTGATGAGCGGAGCCAATGCCATACATGGGGTAGTGATCATCGGGGCGATCATTGTGATGGGTCAGGCAGATGCCCATAATTTTCTGGCCTTGTTTATTGGATTGGTAGCGGTAATCGTCGGCACCTTAAATGTAGTAGGGGGGTTTGTGGTCACGGACCGGATGCTGGAAATGTTCAGCAAAAAAAAACCATAGGGTATCACCCCGACTAAACTAAATCCCCAGCCCTTCGGAAACCGCATTGACATGGAGCTATCAATCTTAACCCTGGCCTACCTTATCGGTTCAGTCACCTTCATCATCGGCCTTAAAATGCTGTCCAGGCCGGATACGGCCAGGCGAGGGAACCTGATCGCTGCTGCAGGCATGGGTTTGGCCATACTCGGTACCATTTTCCTGTATCGCCAGTCCAGTGGAGCACCCCTGCATAATTACGGCTGGATATTCACCGGACTGGCAATTGGAGGCGTGATCGGCTTTGTGGCTGCCCGGAAGGTGCTGATGACTTCCATGCCTGAGATGGTGAGTATCTTCAATGGTATGGGAGGATTTTGTGCTGCCCTGATCGCCATCAGTGAATTTTATCACCTCCTGCATTTCAATACCACGGGAACGACAGGCGGATTTACGGTCAGTCTGTTTATCCCGAAGGGAATGATGGTGATCATTATCGTGGAAATGATCATTGGAATGGTGTCCTTTTCAGGAAGCATGATCGCATTCGGAAAGCTCAATGGCCGAATTAAGGATTTTACTTTCCCTGGCCAGCAAATATTGAATATGGCCATCCTGGCAGCGATGATCCTGCTGGGAATCTATTTTGCCTGTATCACTCCACATTTAATGACCGGGGGAAACAATCTGGGACAATTCATCCCTGCCATCAGTCCCTATGTTTTCTGTACGGTGATCGGACTGGCGATTGCCTATGGCATTCTGTTCGTCTTGCCTATCGGCGGAGCAGATATGCCTGTGGTCATTTCATTATTGAATGCCTGCACCGGGGTAGCAGCTGCCTGCGGAGGTTTTTTATATAGCAATGCGGTCATGCTCACCGGCGGTATTTTGGTGGGATCCGCAGGAGGCATTCTAACCCTGCTGATGTGCAGGGCGATGAACCGTTCCTTAGGTAATGTCCTGATCGGCTCATTTGGGGGAACTGCTGCCACGGAGGGACAGACCCATCAGCATGGGGGATACAAGGAGATTTCCATCAGTGATGCGGCCATTGTATTGGCATATGCCCATAAAGTAATGATCGTGCCGGGATATGGATTGGCCGTGGCGCAAGCCCAGCATGCCTGCCATGACCTGGAAAAGGTCCTGGAGGACCGGGGGGTGCAATTGAAATATGCCATCCATCCCGTGGCAGGGAGAATGCCCGGACACATGAATGTGCTGCTGGCTGAAGCGGATGTTCCCTATGACAAGCTCCTGGAAATGGAAGAAGCCAATGAGGAATTCCCCAGTGCAGATCTGGTGCTGGTCCTTGGGGCCAATGATGTTGTCAATCCGGCTGCCAAGAACGACCCGGCCAGTCCCATCTATGGCATGCCGATCCTGGAAGTGGAAAGGGCTAAAATGGTCATCGTTAACAAAAGGAGCATGAAACCGGGGTATGCTGGAATTGAAAATGACCTGTTCTTTGAACCCAAAACCTCCATGCTTTTCGGAGATGCAAAAACCGTCCTGCAACAACTGATAGCAGAAATAAAGAATATTTGATTTTCTATTGGCAAAGACCAGCTGGTGGTTGCGAGACCGGGTCAGCAGCAGGTCTGTCGGCCCCTGGTTAAACCGGCATGTCCTTAAAGGCCTGCTCATGAAAAGGAATTCTAATCAGGATCTGCCGGAAGTGTTTTATCCAGGGTTTAATGACCAGTGGCTGTAAATGACCCGGTCCCGAAGTACCGGGTAGTTTATTAATCATCCCGGAGATCAGCCATTGCATGGAAAAAAAACCAGAAAGACCTGTAGAATGGCATCCATTCCGCATAGGATGAAATAAAATCCATCCGGTGGTTCAAATTAAATGACAGGTATCTTGCGATTTACAGGATCAAGTCAATTCCTGGAATAGGGAAGACCGGAAATTAAACGAATAACCGCCTTGTCAAAGCCTGGGAAAAAGCCATCTGATGCTCAGGGAGACCGGATAGCCAGTCCGGTCCCTGCTGCATTGGTTCATTCTTTGGAGTCATTGCCGGGATTTGACCGGGCGCTTTTTGAACAGGCACATGCTGACGCGAAACCCTGTGCGGCCATCCGGATAAATCCGGCTAAAATGTTCCGGTTGACCGGGGATCTGGCGCCGGATGCTCCAATATCTCTGGCAAGAACCGGAAATACACCTGTTCCCTGGTGCCAGGAAGGATATTATCTGCCCGTACGGCCTTCCTTTACGATGGATCCCCTGTTTCATGCAGGACTATATTATGTGCAGGAGCCCTCTTCCATGTCTATCAGCTGGCTGGTGAGACAGGCTATCCAGCTTAACCAGCCGCTCAAAGTGCTGGATCTTTGCGCGGCTCCTGGCGGAAAATCCACCTTACTGCAATCCTTGCTAACCTCGGATAGCCTGCTGGTAGCCAATGAAGTCATCCGGAGCCGGGTCTCTGTCCTTGGGTCCAACCTGACCAGGTGGGGAGGGGCCAACACGGTAATGACCTGCAACGATCCTGCAGATTTTTCTGCCCTGACCGGTTTTTTTGACCTGATCATCGTGGATGCACCCTGTTCCGGATCAGGGCTGTTCCGTAAAGACCCCTGGGCAGTCCGGGAATGGACACCTCAACTGGTAGGGCTTTGCAGCCGCCGGCAACGCAGGATCCTGACTGATGTGTTACCCGCCCTGAAAAAGGGAGGCATCCTGATCTATTCCACCTGCAGCTATTCCCCGGCAGAAAATGAGGAAATCGTAGCCTGGCTGATCAATGAGTCCGGTTTGAAAACCCTGGACTTGCCCATACCGGAAAGCTGGCATGTCGTAACCGATAAGGATTGGGGGAATGAGATAAGCGGCATGCGCTTTTATCCGGATAAGCTTCAGGGGGAGGGCTTTTTTGTTTCCTGTTTGAGAAAAGAATCAGGTTCTCCGGCAATACGGATTAAACAGCGAAAATTTCAGGCATTGCCCGGGCGGAAAAGGGATTTTCTTCGGGACTGGTTAAGGGAAGATGCCGGATTGGAAATCCGTAACGAACCAGGAAAACTGGTCGGGTTTCCCCGATCCCTGATGCAGGAATTGATGATGTTGGAAAATAGCCTGCATGTCCGTCAATCGGGGGTTGACCTTGGCAAGCAGATTCGGGAAGAATTCATCCCGGCACCGTCCTTGGCCCTCAGCACCCTGTATAATGAAGGACTACCTGCACTGGAACTGGATCTGGAAAATGCCATCAGGTACCTCTATAAGAAACCATTTACGGATGGGAATATGCCGCTCGGTTGGGTGCTCGTAAAATATGCAGGCATTTCCCTGGGATGGGCAAAAATCCTTCCGGGCCGCATCAATAATTACTACCCACCATCCTGGAGGATTTTGAAGGAACAGCAATAATGGTATTACACCACCGGTGTGGAAATAAAAATCCTCAATTTTTAACCAATCCTTCTTCGAGATTAAACTTTAACCTTGGGGATAGGTCTCATATTAACAAAAACAAAAAACATGAAAACTATGAAAACAAAAATGCTAACTGTTGCCCTGCTGTCCGCACTCCTGGGGTTGACTACCACCGCATTCGCGCAAACCCGCTGGAAGAGAACCCATCCCCGCCGGGTGGAGGTCAATCATCGGCTGGCCTACCAATCCAAGCGGATCGACAACAAAGTGGACAATCAACAAATGAGTGAGAAAAAATCAGATAAGATTCAAAGGGAAGATCGGCAGGTCCGCAAAGAGGAAAAGTTGATGGCTTCACAGGATCACGGTCATATCACCAAACAGGAGCAAAAAACATTAAATGTCCAGGAAAACCGGATCAGTAAACAGATCAGGAACAATTGATTAATCCGGTTGTAGTTGTTTGGAACCTACCCCATAAGGGGATCACCGAATCGGAAATTGTCCAGTTACTGATTCAACCTAGGACTACAATCCCAATTAATCCAGCCAACACGCCCTTCAAAAGGGCGTGTTGGCATTTTAGGCTGCTGACAATTGCTTGGAAAGGGTTATTATTAACTTGGGGAAACATTGGTGGAAAATGAATCTTTTACCTGGAGATTTTGTCAGTGGAGTGCGCTTATTGGTATGATTGGGGTCATGTTTTCCGGTTTGCCCATTTGGCAGGGTTATTCGCATAAATTGGAACTATGCCCTGCAGCATCTTTACTTTTTCCTTGAGGCACCGGCTGGATTCCTGCCATCAGGTACGGTCATCCACTCTTCTTCCATGATTCCGGGGATACCCGGATTACTGGCTATCATGCTGGGACTGGCATTCGCGGTGGGGGGATAATGACGTTTTTAGACCTCAGGCTTTTTTAAGCTGTCACCGCTTTGGCCGCGAAACAATTCCGTGGTGGATGGCGGATGGCAGGGGCCATCGGTCTCCTGGTCCGATCCGAAGGATATCCAAAGCATTCCGGGATCATCAAACAGGTACTCCAGGGAACACCGGGGGATATGTAGGGAGGCCTGGACTTGCCATACGGGGAACCAGGGGGCCAACCTGAAGGAAATGCAGCATGAGAAGGGGTTAAATTTTTTTTAGCTTCAATACCCGAAAAACCGCCAATTTTGACCTGATTAACCTGATTTAACGTGGAGCAGGAACAGATTTCCGTATTTGATATGTTTAAAATCGGGGTGGGACCTTCCAGTTCACATACCCTGGGACCCTGGAAGGCTGCCGGGTTATTCCTGCAGGAATTACTGGATAATAAAACACTAGGCCTCGTCACCGGAATAGCCATAAAACTCTATGGATCCCTGGCAAAAACAGGGAAGGGACATGGAACAGATATCGCGGTTCAGTTGGGTCTGGAGGGAGAGGACCCGGAAACCTTTGACATTGACCAGATCGTCCCCCATATCGATTCCATCCGGGGACAGTCTTCCCTGCTGCTGAATGGGACAGATCCTATTTCCTTCGATCCGGACCGGGATATTATTTTCCTTTCCCGGGAAAGCCTGCCCTTTCATCCGAATGCCCTGACTTTCATCGCCGGATTTACCGGAGGGGAAACCTATACATCCACCTATTATTCCACAGGGGGCGGATTTGTGGTCCGGGAGAAAAAAAATACCGGTAGGGGCAAACCGGTCGATCTTCAGTTCCCGATAGACAATGCCGGCGACCTGCTTCACTGGTGCATCAAGACAGGATTGCCGATTTCCGAGATTGTAATGGAAAATGAAAACAGCTGGCGCCCGGAACCACTTACCCGCGCAGGGGTTTTGCATATCTGGGAGGTCATGCGGCAATGCATATTCAGGGGATGCCATACGACCGGTGAGTTGCCAGGCGGACTCCGGGTCACCAGAAGGGCGGCCAATCTGAATAAAAAGTTAATCGGGGGAAGGGCTTATTCAGATTATGATACCTGGCTGGCAGCGATGCGCCAGGGAAGCCAGTCCTTCAACTATATCCTGGACTGGGTGAGCTGTTTTGCGCTTGCCGTGAATGAAGAGAATGCCTCCTTCGGCAGGGTGGTCACTGCACCAACCAACGGGGCAGCCGGTGTGGTGCCCAGTGTGCTTCAGTACCTGATCAGCTTTTGTGAGCCCGTTGCCGAGGATAGGGTGATCCGTTTTTTATTGACGGCATCCGAAATCGGTTCCATATTCAAGAAAGGGGCAACGATCTCGGCTGCCATGGGGGGCTGTCAGGCTGAAATCGGGGTTTCCGCTGCCATGGCCGCCGCTGCCCTCACAGAATGCAATGGAGGAAGTCCCAGACAGGTCCTGATGGCTGCTGAAATTGCCATGGAACACCATCTTGGACTGACCTGCGATCCGATCCGGGGATTGGTACAGATTCCCTGCATTGAACGCAATACCATGGGGGCCATTAAGGCCATTACCGCTTCCCAGCTGGCCCTGCAAAGCAACCCTGACCTGGCTAAGGTTTCTCTGGACAGTGTGGTGAAAACGATGTGGAACACGGCCCAGGATATGAATGCCAAGTATAAGGAAACTGCAGACGGTGGCCTGGCGATCAATGTCCCCCTGGGCCTGAGCGAATGCTGACCATTCCCTAGTTTTACCGGAAATGCAGATAGCCCTTCCCCTTAATTTAACTCCCTTACTGGAACTGGACCGGATCACGATCCGCCTTGGGGGCCTGCTGGCTTTTAAAAATACCAGCTGGAGGGTCCGGACCGGAGAACATTGGGCGATCACAGGACCCAATGGTTCGGGAAAGACGGTGCTGGTGGAGACCATCAGGGGAAAGTTCCCCCTCATCACGGGTCGTATCCGATATCATTTCCCGGATGACCCCGAAACGGACTCAGGACAAACCGATCATTCCCCCTACCGCCGGATTTCCCTGGTTTCTTTTTCTTTGGTCAGCACCCTGCGGCACCATCCCGATATGTATTACCAGCAACGGTTTCATGCTACGGAAAGCCAGGGAATGATTCCGGTGATGGAATGGCTGGAAGATCAGCAGGTCCCAGATCATCCGGGGGAATTCAGGGATTATTTGCTGGAATTTGCCGGAAAGCTGGGGATCACCTACCTGCTGGGTAGACAAGTGAATCAATTGTCCAATGGAGAAACCAAGAAACTGCTCCTGCTCCGGGCCATTTTGAGCAGACCCCGGATGCTCATCCTGGATCAACCCTTTACCGGCCTTGATCCTGAGGCCAGGACAGGATTATCGGAATTGATTGACCGGATAGCTGCCTCAGGGATTGCGATAATCCTGGCAGGGATCACGGATACATTTCCCGGTTGTATCACCCATATCCTGGGGACGGACCATTTAGAAGTGACCGGTATTCAGCAGATTGGGGATTTTCAACCGGCTATCAGGAATTCCCCTCCTGGTCATCCCGATAAGCAGGAACTGCTGGAAGGAATGAAGAAAGGGATGGACGATCTTCCGTTCAAATACGCGGTCCGCATGAAGGATGTTGGGGTGAGATATCAGGATGTTCAGATTCTGGAAGGCGTGAACTGGTGCGTGAAAAAAGGGGAACACTGGGCGCTTACCGGGCATAATGGTTCAGGGAAATCCACTTTGCTGAGCCTGATCAATGCAGATAACCCACAGGCATATGCGCAAAACATCTGGATTTTTGACCGCCTGAAAGGCAGCGGGGAAACAATATGGGATATCAAAGAGCATATCGGGTTTATGTCCCCAGAAATGCATGCGGATATTCCCGGTGCGCTTTCCTGCAGGGACGTGATCGCTGCAGGATTCCAGCAATCTCCGGGAAATGCCTGGGGAGAATCTTCATCCTGGAAAGGAGGGGAGGATCCCTTTATCCGGCTGTTGGACCTGGGCCGGTTCCTGGACAGGAGCTTCGACCAGGTGTCCAGCAGTGAACAACGTATGGTGCTGCTGGCCAGGGCCCTGGTGAAACATCCAACCCTGCTGATCCTGGATGAACCCTGCCAGGGACTGGATCTCTATCACCAGGATAAAGTCAGCTGGCTCCTGGACCAGCTATGCACAAATACCATGCTGACCCTGATCTACGTTTCCCATCATGCGGAGGAATTACCCGGCTGCATTGACCATGAACTCCGGTTATTTCAGGGAAAAGTGGTCAGGGGATCATTTACCTGATTTTTCCTGGCTGATTATTACAGTAAATTGCCTGTTTTACGCATACCCAAGAATTTCACTGATGCGTCTGCTCCCCATATTTAGCTTTATCTACCTTTTCCCCCTGGCAGCCATTGCCCAGCAATTTGGAGGCAACCCACCTTCCCTGAAATGGGATCAGATCAACACCGATACTGCCAGGATCATTTTCCCGGAGGGGTTGGATTCAGTCGGAGAACGGGTGGCCAATATGGTCCATTACCTGAATGCCAATGACCGGAAGTCCATTGGCAGCCAGGAGTGGAAACTGGACCTGGTCCTCCAGAACCAGACAACGATAGCCAATGCATATGTTGCTGTGGGTCCCTTCCGTTCTGAGTTCGGACTGACTCCTTTTCAATCCTCCAACAGCCAGGGCAGCGTGAACTGGACTGACTTTCTCTGTGTGCATGAATACCGCCATGCCCTGCAATACATGAATTTCCGGTCGGGTATATCCAGGGATATCCTGGATGTATTCGGCCAGCAGGGATATGCGCTGGCCATCAATGCGGTAGTCCCGGACTGGTTCTGGGAAGGGGATGCCGTTTTCATGGAAACGGCACTCACCGATCAGGGTAGGGGAAGACTACCTTCTTTTATGGATGGGTTCCGTGGCCTGATGCTGGCTCATACAGATTACAGCTATCAGAAAATCCGGAACGGTTCCCTTCAGGACCTGGTGCCGGATCATTACCCCCTGGGATATATGTTATGTGCTTATGGCAGGCAGCAATATGGTAACCAGTTCTGGAAAAAGGTCACTCAGGATGCGGTCCGGTACAAGGGACTTTTTTACCCTCTTTCCCGGAGTATTCAGCGAAGGACCGGGGAGAATGTCCGGGAATTTTACCATTCTGCCCTGTCCTTTTATCAAAAGCACTGGACCGCCAGTTATGACAGTTCGTGGAAAACCAGGTCCGTCGCATATACAAAGACCAATCCCCGCCTGGTCACCAATTACCGATATCCGGTCTTCATCAATGCCGATACCCTGCTGGTCCTGCGATCCACATTCCGCAATGTGCCAGCCTTTTATCTGGTAGACAATCAGGGTCATGGCGAAAAGCTGACCACCCAGGGTATTATTAACGATGATTATTTTTCCTATAGCGATGGCCGGATCGCGTGGATGGAATACCGCACGGATCCCCGTTGGGGATGGAAGGATTATGGCGTACTGAAGATTTATGACCTGCATTCCGGAAAAAAAAGGACCTTATCCCACCTGAGCAGGTATTTTTCCCCTGACCTCTCTCCGGGGGGGAACCGGGTCGTGGTTACCGAGGTAAGCACCAAAATACAGGATGACCTGAAAATTCTGGATGCTTCCACCGGCAGGCTGATCAATACCTTACCCAATCCCGGTCCATATTTCTATACTTATCCCCGGTTCACTGCCGATGGTCGCGCAATCATTAGTACGGTCCGCAACGCCCAGGGAGAAATGGCCCTTATCCGGCAGGAGATTTCCGGTGATCAGATCACCATACTCGTCCCATTTTCAAACAAAACCCTGGGTATTCCCATAGTCGCCAGAAAGCATATTTATTTTTCCGCTTCCATTGGCCCGGTCAATAATATATATGCAGTAGGCCTTCAGGGAGGGACAATATACCAGGTCACCGGTGAACCGAATGGTTGCTACCAGGCGGCTGTGAATCCGACGGAAACCAAGCTGGTGTTCAGTGCCTTCACCATTCATGGTTATCAGCTTAGGCAAATGAAGCTGGACTCCTCCCGTTTCCGCCCTGTACCTGAAGATGCATTAACAGGAATCAATGACCTATTTGTGGGGAAGGCCCTCCGCGAAGAGGGTTCCGATATCCTGAACAGGGTGCCGCACCGATGGTTCCCGGTGACCAGGTACCGGCAAACAGCCGGGTTGATCCACTTTCACAGCCTGCTTCCGAATGTCAATGACCCGGATTACAGCCTGGACCTGATCTCCAATAATACCCTGAACACCATGGATATTGCCACAGGCTATACCTATAACCGCAATGAACATTCCAGTTCAGCAGGGGTTAATGCCACTTATAGCGGGCTTTATCCCTGGATCAATGCGGGGGCAAGCTATACCTTTGACCGGAACCTCGTCAATGGGCAGGGAAGCCGGATTTACTGGAATGAATTCGATTATAATACCGGACTTTCTATACCGCTGAACTTCTCATCGGGGAATGATTATTATTCCCTGACCGGAGGCTCGTCCTTTTATTCCACTCAGGTACAGTTCATCCCCAATGCCAAATTTCATCTTCGGGATTTCATGGTGAATTATTTCAATGCCTATTTTGGGTTTACCCGGCAGCGGCAGCAGGCTGTCCAGAATATTTTTTCGCATTTTGCCCAAAGCATTTACATCCAGTATAATAAAACGCTCAGCGGAGTTTATGCCGAACAGCTTTTTGCCATCGGCGATTTCTATTTTCCAGGCCTGTTTGCCAACCATAGTATCGTGCTGGAAGGTGATTTTCAGCAAAGGGACAATCAGCATGAATATAATTTCCCGGATGATTTCATCTATTCCAGGGGATATAACCCGGGAAACTACTCCTATATTGGCCGGATTGCCGGGAATTATCATTTCCCCATAGTTTATCCTGATGCAGGTTTTGCCGGGATTGTGTATTTTCTCCGCATACGCGGGAATATATTTTATGATTACAGTATGTCCGGCACTCAGTCTGCCAGGGGGTATATCCCCCATTTTTACCGGTCCACCGGACTGGAGGTTTTTTTTGATACCCAATGGTGGAATGAATACCCGGTGACCTTCGGCCTGAGGTATTCCAGGCTGCTGGACCCGGATCCGCTGGATCCCTTCAGGAAACACCTGATCGAACTGGTCGTTCCGCTGCAGCTTTTCTGAACCTTAACGCACGCCAAATTTCAGGGAAGGGACCTTGTATTTGATCCGGTGAAGGGTATCTTCCGCAATCACATGATCAAAAAACAGGGTGTCCCCGGAAGATATTTCCCCGGCAATCCGGTTTAACCATAAGGTATCCAGGCGGGGGGCATAAAAAACATAGGAAACATAATCATTCACCAGCTGCGGCATCCCCGTGCTGTCATTCAAAGTGGTATCGGAGGACTGGAACCCGAATTCAAAATAGATGACCCGGTAGAACTTACCGAACTGGTCTTTTGCCGTAAGTCCGTAACCCAATATGCGTTCCAGGGTATCTCCGTGATAAATCCCCGGAGGAAGATCCCCCAGATAAGTCTTAAAAAAAGGGATGGGCTTTTTCTGGGCAGCCTGGGAAGGAGGGAATTTCTTTTTGCGTTGGGCATGGACAACTCCAGCTCCCAGAATAAAAACCGATAATATAAATATGTCCCTGGCTATTTTCATGATTGGGGATCCGGAATTTTTTACAGGTGTTTGAGGTTTTCCTCTATGACTTTGATCTTTTCCTCTGCATCTGCCTTTTTCTTTCTTTCCGCCTCGACCACCGCTGGTCTGGCATTTTCCAGAAATCGGGTATTGCGGAGCTTGTTTTCCACAATAGAAAGGAAACCCTGGTGGTAAGCCAGGTCTTTAAGCCACTGGGCTTTTTGTTCCCCGATGTCCGGAAGTTCCCCCGTCTGCAGAAAACAACTGTCTTTATTGACTACAAAAGCGATGGCTCCAGCCACAGGTTGTTCAGTGAACTGAATGGGACTGCAGTGGACCTGCCTGGAGACAATTCCGGAAATTTCCCCGTAGGCAGTCCTGTCGGTGGTCAGAATGGTCAGTCCCAGCTCCTGGCTGAATTTTATACCATACCGGTTGCGGATCTCCCTGATTGCAGTGATGAGTTTTTTAACCTGATCTCCTAGTCCGAGTGTCCGGGAATCCGGTTCATTTTTTTGCATATCCAGCTGGCGGATCATGAGGTCATCCCCTTCAGGGCGAGGCTTCAGCAGGTGGTACAGCTCTTCGGTAATAAATGGCATGAAGGGATGCAGCAACTGCAGCAGTGCTTCATAATAACCAATAGTTGCCCGTACCGTATCCCCATCCAGGGACTGTTCCTGGGACGGTTTTATCCATTCCAGGTACCAGGAGCAAAAATCATCCCAGATCAGTCCATACAGGATTTTTAATGCTTCACTCAGCCGGTATTGCCTGAATAGTTCCCCGATATGGTCAGCGCTCTCCCTGATCCTGGCCCCGAACCAGGTCAATGCAAAGGAGTGCACCGGCGCGGCATGACTGCTTTCGCTCATCCCTTCTTCCCATTTTCTGATGAGCTTCAGGGCATTCCAGAGCTTGTTGCAAAAATGGTGTCCCTGGGTACAGCTTTCTTCATCAAAAAGCAGGTCGTTGCCGGCAGGGGAGGCGATCATGATACCGAATCGCACCCCATCGGCCCCGTATCGGCCGATCAACTGCTGCAGATCCGGAGAATTACCCAGGGATTTACTCATTTTTCTTCCCTGCCGGTCCCGCACCATACCGGTAAAATATACATCCCGGAATGGTTTTTCCTGCAGAAAAGCATATCCCGCCATGATCATCCGGGATACCCAGAAGAAAATGATATCCTGGCCCGTGACCAGGACGGAGGTCGGATAATAATAGGCGAGGTCCCCGCCGGCAGGTTGGGTAATGCCCCTGAACACTTCAATGGGCCAGAGCCAGGAGGAAAACCAGGTATCCAGTACATCATCGTCCTGCCTGAGGTCCGATGCAAGGTCCGGAAAATCACGATGGTGTTTTTTTGTTGCTTCCTCCAGATTCTCCGCTACGGTCACATTGCCCCGATCATCATACCAGGCAGGAATCCGCTGGCCCCACCATAGCTGGCGGGAAAGACACCAGTCTTCCAGATTCTCCATCCAGAATTTATAGGTATTGATAAATCTATCCGGAGGGTACATCCGGATATCCCCGCTCATGACCGCATCCAGCGCCTGTCCCCCAAGTTCCTTCATGCGGAAAAACCATTGGGTGGATATCCTGGGTTCCACCACGGCCTGGGTACGCTGGGAATATCCGTTCTTATTCAGGATATTTTCTTCCCTGACCAGAAAGCCCTTTTCCCGGAGTTCCAACACTATTTTTTCCCGGACGATAAACCGGTCTTCACCGACATATAACTGGGCGGCTTCACTCATGGTCCCATCTTCATTCAGGACATCGATCAGGGGAAGTTTATGCTTAAGTCCCAGGTTATAATCATTGAGGTCATGGGCCGGCGTAACTTTCAGGCAACCGGTTCCGAACTCCGGATCCACATAACTATCCTGGATAACCGGAATCCGCCGGTTGATCAGGGGAACCCGGACAAATGCCCCTTTCAGGTGCTGGTACCGGTGATCAAGGGGATTAATAGCAATAGCTGTATCTCCCAGGATGGTCTCAGGCCTGGTGGTGGCGACCGTGAGGAAGGGCGCTGAGGGGTCCGGCGGATCCTCGATAAGGTAACGGATATAGTATAAAACAGAATGCACTTCCCGGTATTCCACTTCCTCATCACTCAGGGCCGTCCGGGCAGCTGGATCCCAATGGATCATGCGGGCGCCCCGGTAAATCAGCCCCTGGTTATACAGGTTGACAAAGACCCGGATAACCGCCTGGTAATAATGGTCATCCATGGTGAAGTCCACCCGGTCCCAGTCACAGGAGCAGCCCAGTTTTTCCAGTTGTCCGTAAATGATACCCCCATATTTTTCCTTCCACTCATAGGCATATTGCATAAACTGGTCTCGGGTCAGGGAAGATTTTTGAATCCCTTTCTCTTTCAGCATGGCCACCACACGGGCTTCCGTGGCAATGGATGCGTGATCACAGCCGGGTACCCAGCAGGCATTGTAGCCGGTCATCCTGGCCCTGCGGATCAGGATATCCTGGATGGTGCTGTTCAGGGTATGCCCCAGGTGGAGCACCCCGGTCACATTGGGCGGCGGAATGACAATGGTATAGGGGGGCCGTTCATCGGGAATGGAACGGAAATATCCATTTCCCTTCCAGTGATTGTACCATTTTTCTTCAGCATCCTCCGGCTGAAAATGAGCAGATAGTACCATGGGATGAGAAAAAAAGACTTCTTAAAGGCCGTAAAAATAGAGACAAATGCTGAGATCGGAAAGAATATCCCCTGGAACTCAGCGAGTTTTCTTCAGTTATCCTGCATTGATCCATTTTCCACGATAGACTGTATTAAAGCGCTGCCGTATAGCGGTTGGAGGAATGATCCTAGAGATTACGGATCACTTTACACGTAGTCTCGACCATTTCAGGAGTGATATCCAGATGAGTCACCAGGCGTACCTGGAGGGGGGAGATCGGCATGACCCGGATCCCCTCCCGGGCAAGCAGTTCGGTAAATTTCCGGGAATCCATGGAACCCCTGAGTTCAAAAATGATGATATTGGTTTCTACCGGCAGTATTTTTTCCGTAAAATCTTTCCTGTCCAGGGTAAGGGCAATCTGCTTGGCATGATCATGATCCTCCTGCAGCCGGTCAATATGATTATTCAGGGCGTAAATACCCGCTGCAGCCAGGAACCCGGCCTGCCGCATTCCGCCTCCGAATTTTTTTCTCACCCGCCTGGCCTCCCTGATAAAGTCCCGGTCGCCAAGCAGGATGGAACCCACCGGGCAGCCAAGGCCCTTGCTCAGGCAAACGGAGATGCTGTCAAATTGTTCCCCGTATTGAAGGGCAGTCTGGCCGGTAGCCACCAGGGCATTGAACAGCCTGGCTCCATCGAGATGCAATTTCAGGTGATGTTCCTGGCATACCTGGCGGATCCGGCTGATCTCAGTCAAATCATAACAGCTGCCCCCGCCCCGGTTGGCGGTATTTTCAAGGCAAACCAGGGAAGTAGCTGCCTTATGGTCATCCAGCGGGTTAATCACTGCCAGCAACTGGGCGGCAGTGATCCTTCCCCGGTCCCCGGTAACCGGTCTCCCCTGGCAACCGGAATTAAAGGCCATTCCACCCCCTTCATAAATATATACATGGGCCAGATCGCTGCAGATCACTTCATCTCCCGGCTGAGTATGTGTCTTGATGGCAATTTGGTTGGTCATGGTGCCGGAAGGACAGAAAAGGGCTGCCTCTTTGGCAAATAAAGCAGCAGCTGTTTTTTCCAGTGTATTGATACTTGGATCTTCCCCGAATACATCATCCCCAACTTCGGCCGACATCATGGCCTCTTTCATGGCTGCGGTTGGACGGGTCAGGGTGTCACTGCGGAAATCAATCATGCAGAAATAAGTATACTTGTAAAAATAATGGAATTACCCCATCCCTTACCTGAATTTGTGGAATGTCAGATTGCCAGTTTAATGTAAAAAAACAAAAAATCATTAGAAAAAGATGCAACGATTAGCTTAATTTCGCGTCCAAGATTAAAAAACGGGGGATCAAAATTTATACTTCACCTTGAATAGTTTATAAAAAGTTAAAAACAATAATAAGAATATCTTTTGGCTTAAATGTAGCATGATTTTTGCGACCCTATATTTTTTTGATCCCCTTGCTTTTCCCGTGTTAGGGATTTACTAGAAATAATCTGAATAATTGATTGGCGAGGAACCCGATATTTTTAATGGCAATAAGTTTATTATACATATTAAAATTTAATATATTTTTAATAGAATCATATGAGGCAGCTTAAAATTGCCACGCAGATTACCAACAGGGATTCCCAGGCGGTAGAAAAATACCTTCAGGAAATCTCCAAAATTTCTTTGCTCACCCCGGAGGAAGAAACCACCCTGGCGCAGCGGATCAAAATGGGCGACCAGAAAGCTTTGGAGCGGCTGACCACCGGAAACCTTCGTTTCGTAGTGTCTGTGGCTAAACAATATCAACACCAGGGTTTGTCCCTGAGTGACTTGATCAATGAAGGGAACCTGGGCCTGATCAAGGCAGCCCAGCGGTTTGATGAAACCAAGGGGTTTAAGTTCATTTCTTATGCGGTCTGGTGGATCAGGCAATCTATCCTGCAGGCATTGGCTGAGCAGGGAAGATTGGTTCGTTTGCCGCAAAACAAGATTGGCACTTACAATAAAGCCAATAAGGCCTATATGGCTTTCGAACAGGAAAATGAGCGGGAGCCATCTACCGAAGAACTGGCGGAAATGCTAGCCATGAGTGAATCGGAGATCAATAATATTTTCAGCAGCAATACCCGGCATATGTCCCTGGATGCCCCGGTGCATGAAGCCGAGGATGTGGCCATGGGAGATTTATTGGAAGGCGGAGCCGTTACAGATGATATGGTCATGCAGGATTCCCTGAGGGAAGAGATCCGCAGGGTTCTGAAATCACTTAGCCCACGGGAATCCGAGATCGTCAATGCCTATTTCGGGCTGGACGGGGAAAACGGGGCTACCATTGAACAGATCGGCCAGAAATATGACCTGACCAAAGAAAGAATCCGCCAGATCAAGGAAAGGGCCATTAAAAGGTTACAGAAAGCCCGGTATAGCGGGGCCCTGAAAACTTACCTGGGATAATTGCCCAATAACTTTTATTATTTTGCAAATCCCCCCGCATTCCGGGGGGATTTTTTTCTTCGGGGGATGACCTGGAATTCCCTAATTTTATTTTTTTACCCCTGTGCATGGTTTAACTTCAGTATGCCATGAAATTGACAGCAGTATTCATTGCCCTGATCGTGATGGGTTTTTCGGCATTCCCTTTTCCCGGAGACCAGGGAAAATCACCCGGTCAGCTTCCCGGTAATTGCCATAATTGCCCCTCTGAGAAAGCAGCAGCCGACCCTTGCACCCATTCCAATGAAAAGAAAAACCCTACAGGGGATGCATGCCAGGGAGGAGTATGTAATCCTTTTTTTATTTGCTGGCTATATCCGGGGTTGATCAGTCCCTTTACAGGATCCGTTCCTGCCCGAAAAGCAGCACGCCAAAACTATCTTTATGGGAGTGAAAATCTATATTCAGTCTTTTGTAAGGATTGCTGGCACCCTCCCCGGAATTGTTGACACGCGCGATACTCATTTTTTCTTACCTTAAAATGTCGACAATGAAAAAAATCATAATGGCAGTCATCGTGATGTGCGCCTTGCAGACTTATGCAACGGCCAACATTCACCCTGGCCATAAAGCCAAAAAGAAAACCGGCAAGGAAGCCACCTGTTGCCACAAGCCTGGCTGTTCCTCCCCGGTTTGCCCACCCGGTTGCAAATAGCAGCAGGGAAATACCGGGTATAATCAATCGATCCGGCTAAGTATAGCAAAACCCATCCATCAGGTGGGTTTTGCTTTTCAGCAAACCAGGCAGCGTTTTGCCCTGATCATGAGTTTTGAATGTCCATAGCAAATCCTTTTCCTGATCCCGTTGACACATGCCGGGGAATAAGTTATTTTTGGGCCCGAGTATGAAAAATGCCATTTTCAGCGCAACCCTGATCCTGCTGATCCTAACCAGCGGTTGTGAAAAAGCAATCCATATCGTTATACCTGGCTCCGCATCCCAGCTGGTAGTAGAAGGGTATATTTATAGCGGGCTCCCGCCTGTAGTGATCCTTTCCCACAGCTTGGGTTTCTTTTCCAAGATCAGTTCCTCCCTGATCGACAGTTCTTTTGTACATGGGGCGACCATCACGGTCTCCAATGGAATTCAGACACAGACCCTGAAGGAATATGCCCTGGATACCACGGGTGGGAATACCATTTATTTTTACAGTGCAGACAGCTCCCGGCCCCTGCAAATATTCACCGGTGTGCCTGGAAATACCTATTCCTTGCATATCATCACCGGGGGAACTTCGTATACAGCCTCCACTTCCATACCCAAGGGCGGGGATATCCTCGACTCCCTTTGGGTGATTTATCCCCCCTTAAAAGCGGACAGCGGCAAGGCTATCCTGATGGGCAGCATTACTGATCCCCCCCAGCCGGGTAATTGTATCCGGTATTTTACGAGGATCAATTCCGGTCCTTTTCTTCCGGGATTCAACAGTGTTTTCAATGATGACCTCACTAATGGCACCACCTATTCCACGGAAATAGCGCCTGGATTTGACAAGAATAATATTACGGATTCAGCTCACCGGTTTTTCCAGGTCGGCGATACAGTTACTGTTGAACTCAGTAATATTGACCAGGCCACCTATAATTTCTGGCACACTTATGACTATTCTTTCACCAATACAGGTAATCCGTTTTCCTCTCCAATCCTGATTCTCGGCAATGTTCCTGGCGCTCTCGGATATTGGGGTGGTTACGAGCAGCAATACAAAACCATCATAATCCCTTAATGGATTTGTATATTTGCGGGTTTAAATTTGCCTCATGAACCAGCCTTCAGTCATGGAAAAGGTGCAACTGCTGATCATCGGATCGGGCCCGGCTGGGTATACTGCAGCCATTTATGCAGCAAGGGCCAATCTGAAGCCTTTGTTAATTCAGGGCAGCCAGCCCGGAGGCCAGCTGACGATTACCACAGATGTGGAAAATTATCCTGGCTATCCCCAGGGGATCCAGGGTCCGGCAATGATGATGGATTTTGAAAAGCAGGCTGCCAGAATGGGTGCGGATATCCGGTTCGCTGTAGCTGCCGGAGCGGATTTCAGTGGAGATATCCATCGGATTACGATGGATGATGGAAAGATCATTGAGACACAGGCAGTGATCATTGCCACCGGGGCTTCAGCCAAATGGCTGGGTCTGCCTTCCGAGCAGCGGCTTAACGGATATGGGGTCAGCGCCTGTGCAGTTTGCGATGGGTTTTTTTTCAGGGGAAAGGAAGTAGTCATTGTAGGAGCAGGAGACACAGCCTGTGAAGAAGCCTTATATTTATCCAAACTCTGCAGCCAGGTACATATGTTGATCAGAAAAACTGCCATGCGTGCTTCCCGGGTAATGCAGGACCGGGTTTTGCGTACTCCAAATATCTCAGTTTACTGGAATACGGAAGTGGCTGAAGTGATGGGAGATAAAAAAGTCGAAGCAGTGCTTATTGAAAATAACCTGACCGGGGAGCGGTCCAGTATCCCGGTATCCGCCCTGTTTGTAGCTATCGGCCATGAACCCAACTCAGGCATTTTCAAACCTTGGCTTGATATGGATCCCCAGGGTTATATCCGGACCCAAGCCGGATCTACAGTTACCAGCAGGGAAGGGGTTTTTGCCTGCGGGGATGTCCAGGACCGGATCTACCGTCAGGCAGTGACTGCAGCAGGCAGTGGTTGCATGGCAGCCCTCGATGCCGAAAGATATCTTTCCATTAAAGGCTTGCATTAAGCTCAGAAAAGTACAGGATATGCATACAGTTTCCCTGGAAGGCATGCTTTTTTCCGGTTATCATGGCTTCCATCCGGAAGAAGAGATTTGTGGAAACACCTTTGAAGTTACGGTCCACCTGGAATTTGAACCAGGAGAAGAAATACTAGGCCTGAACCAGTCTGTCGATTATGAAGCCGTATATGGTATCGTGAAATCGGTCATGGGGAAAAGGCAGCTGCTTCTTGAACAGTTGGTACAGCAGATTTCTTGCGGGTTAAAAGATCGTTTCCCCTTGCTCCGGAGTTCCGATGTTCGGGTTCGGAAGCTTCATCCGCCCCTGGAGGGGGAAGTGGCCAGCTGCTCGGTCCGGCAACAAAATAAATACTGACTTATTTATTATAGTTTTATTATATTTACTTTCTTTTATAATTGACCATCCTATGAACCGCAGTAAGTTATTACTCCTGCTTGCTTTTATTGCTATGCCTATCGGGGTTGTTGCCCAAACAGCAGACGAAGAGGTTAGCCAGGGTCTTCAGCTGGAAAAGCTTATGCATGAAGGAGAAGCGCTAAACAAATACCGGTTAGCCCTCAAAATCCAGCCGGATAATCTGGTAGCCCTCACCAGGGCAAGTTTGATGTGTTCCCGGATTGGTAACCGGGAGACTGATAAAGACAAACAAACGGTTTATTTCAAGGTGGCCAAAATATATGCCGATGGGGCATTGAAAATTAATCCCGAAAATGCGGAAGCGAATCTGGTTGAAGCCGTGGCCATGGGCAGGATGGCACTCATTTCCGGGGCCAAGCAAAAAGTAGCGGCCCTTCGGGGAATTAAACGGTACACGGAACTTGCCATTAAATATGACCCGGCAAATCCGGATGCCTGGTTCCTGCTCGGCAAATGGAATTATGAAGTGTATAATCTGAATTTCTTTGAACGGGCTGCAGCCAACATGCTATTCGGAGGAGTTCCCAAATCCAGCCTGAAGGATGCCATTACCTATTACCAGAAAAGCCTGCAACTTGACCCTGGGTTTATCCAGGCGTATTATGAACTGGGGAAAGCTTACCATAAAAACAATGAAGATGCACAAGCCATCAGCACCCTCAAAAAAGCCCTTTCCCTGCGTAATACCCATGAGGATGACTCTACCTTCAAAGCAGGAGCCAATCAATTGCTGGAAAGCCTGCAATAAACAGGTAGGGAAATCCGGTAATCAATGATTTCCAGCCTTGGCAGTTACCAGGTTTTTCCTACTGCGCAGATTTTCAATAATGCAAAAATGAAGTACCCGTCCTGTTTTTGGATCAGGGCTTAGCCGGCTGCATGAAAAAAATTCTCATAAAATTAAACTATTATTGCGGTGTTCAATATGTAGGGAATGCCCGCAGAACTGCAGATAAGGCCTGATTTTGCGATCGATGATAACACATTGTCATCCGTTGATCTGACTGCATGCACTTTACTGGTCCTGGTAGGACATGGTCAGTTCAGTTATGCTGTTTTGGATACATCCGGAAACAGGTTCATTGGCGTTAAATCCTATCAAATTCCATCCGGACAAAAATGGAGGACTGAACTTGACCTCATAGAACGGTGTTTTGATACCGATAAAATGCTTTATACCGCTTTCCGGCGGATCCAGGTCGCATTCAATGTCCATAAAAACGTACTGGTCCCTGGCTCAATTTACTCCCCCCTGAATAAAAAGGATACCCTTTACCTGATCCACGGGGAAGGGCCGGATGAAAAAGTAATGACGGATCAGGCTGTGGGGCTGGATATGATCAATATCTATGCGGTGAATCGAAATATCCTGGGTAACCTGAAAAAGGAATTCTCCGGAGCGGTTTTATGTCATGCGGTTACCCCCTTGCTGACTGCCCTGATGAAACAAAATGATCCGGAGATTCCTACCCTCTGTCTTTTACCCGGGAACCAGTGGTTTCATATGCTGGTATTTAGGGAAGGTAAATTGACCTATCAGCAGCAAATCCGCTTTACAGCACCTTCAGATATCCTGTATCATGCCCTGAATGTCCTCAGGGTCCTGGAGCTGCCTTCGGATAGTATCCGGGTTTCCCTGGGCGGCGAAACCCGGCAAAATCCGGCAATATCTGCGTTACTGAAACAATATTTTCCCCATATCTCCCAATTGGAGCGCCCAGCAGGATATAGTTATATTGATCCGTTCAATGTTTATCCTTCGGGATATTTCTATCACCTGTTCACCTTAGCTCCATGCGCATCATAGGAGGTTTGCAGGGTGGCCGTAAATTTTACCCCCCTTCCGGCATTCCTGCCCGCCCCACTACTGAACTGGCCAGGGAGGGGTTATTTAATATTCTATCCAACCAACTGGACTTTAAGGGGATGAGGACCCTGGACCTGTTCTGCGGAACCGGAAGCATCAGTTTTGAATTAGCTTCCCGGGGGGTATCCAGCCTGACTTTGGTGGATCAGGACAGGGCGACGGTACGGTTCATCCGGGAAACCATCGACAACCTGGGTTTCACCGGTTTTTCCATTTTCAATGCAGACGTGTTCAGGTTTATCCGGCAGTGCACGGATCAGTTCGATTTCATCTTTGCTGGGCCGCCCTATGCGCTGGAAAACATTGACCGGATTGCTGATTTGATCATCGGAAAAAAACTTTTACTCCCCGGGGGATGGTTTGTTCTCGAACATACCAAGGGTTATGACTTTACGGGGATGCCTCATTTCCGGATGGCCCGCCATTATGGTACCACAATATTCTCTATCTTTATTTTGGAGCCGGATACTCCCAGTTGACCATGCCTCGAATCTGCTTATTTCCCGGAACCTTTGACCCGGTCACCAACGGGCATGTGGACATTATCAGCCGCGCCCTGGACCTGTTTGATGAACTGAATATCGGGGTAGGCGTGAATTCCGGCAAAACGGCCATGTTCACTGTGGAACAGCGTGTGAACTGGTTCAAGTCAATTTATAAGGAGGAGCCAAAGGTGAAAGTATATGCCTATTCGGGCCTCACTGTTGAATTTTGCAACAGGCTGGATGCCCGGTTCATATTAAGGGGTATTCGGTATGTCAGTGATTTTGAATATGAAAAATCCATTGCGGACATGAACCGCCAGCTGGATCATGGCATTGAAACTATTTTCCTGACCTGCTCCCCCCGGTATTCCACGATTGCCAGCACACTCGTGCGGGATGTGATCCTTAACGGCGGGGATGCATCCCGGTTCCTGCCGGAACCGGTGACTGCAGATGTGGTCAAACAGTTTCCGCATAATCCGCGTCATTCCCAAAAACCTGTATCATGAAAGCCAAAGACCTTTTACCCCATTTGAAATACAGTCCCATGCATACTATTTGGCATGATACCGATGTGACCCTGGATGCGCTCAATGATCTCGGTAATCACACCATGGTGAAATTGCTGGGCATTGAATTCACGGAAATCGGGGAAGGCCATTTAAGGGCAACCATGCCCGTGGATGAACACACCCGCCAGGTATACGGAATCCTGCACGGAGGGGCCTCTGCAACCCTGGCTGAAACCCTGGGCAGCGTGGCTTCATCGCTGATCATCGACCGGGAAAAGCAGCTCTGTGTGGGCATGGAGATTAATGCCAACCACCTCAGGAGTGTCGCTTCAGGGAAGGTTCACGGAGAGGCCCGTCCCCTTCATATTGGTAAAATGAGCCATGTATGGGATATCCGGATATCGGATGACTCCGGAAAACTGGTCTGCATCAGCAGGTTGACAGTAGCCATTCTTCCAAAAACAGCATCTTTCCACTTTCAGCAGGGGGAACAGTTAACATAATAAAATACTTCGCACCAGTTACCGGGTTCGTCCACCAGCAGTTGCCTGCCAGGCCCGAGGATGTTGATATCAACGTTGAGGTAAAGGTTTAGGTAAAGCCCCAACCCCTGACCAGGTTAGCCAGCCTGGCGGAATAGAAAGCCTTGAATATTTTCTTCAGTAATTTTCAGGAATGCCCGGTCCGTAGTCTTTCACCCGGGCCCGGGGGATTCTTGTTTCTTACTTTTATGCGGTTTTTGTACTTGTGGTCATGGCAGGAATTCGGAGGTATATTTGTCATCTCCATTTTCATGACATGGGATATTAACCTATGATCAGGATGATGGGTTAATGGGAATTTGAATAATGAATACGGTATATTCTCCCTCTTTGGATTCTACGCTAATGGTCCCTCCATGGGCCCGGATGGTATCATAGCTCAGGGACAGCCCAAGACCTGTTCCCTGTCCTGCGGGCTTAGTGGTAAAGAATGGCTGGAATATTTTGTCCATGATGTTCTTTGGGATTCCCGGACCATTATCGGTGATGCGGATATCCAACATAAAGCCTCCTTCCTGGCGGACCGTTTTTTTTGTACTTACGGACACTGAAGGGGTATAACCCGCCCCGTTTTTTCCTTTTTTTTCCGTGACTGCAAAAAAGGCATTGTTAAACAGATTAAGCAGGACTCTCCCGAAATCCTGGGGGATGATCAGGATTTTTTCCAGCTTTTCATCAAAATCGGTGTGCATGGAGGCATTGAACGACTTATCTCTGGCCCGGAGCCCATGATAACTTAACCGTAAATATTCGCTGGCTAAGGCATTGATATCCGTCAATTCTCTCTGGCCCAGGCTGCTTCTGGAATGCAGCAGCATGCCTTTTACAATGCTATCTGCCCGCTTGCCATGGTGAATGATCTTAATATTGTTTTCATTAATATTTTCGGCCCTTGCCAACGCTTCGCCTGTATTGCCCGATTGCAGATCCTGTTTCATTTCTTCGATAAGCTCCGTATTTATTTCTGAGAAATTATTGACAAAGTTCAGGGGGTTCTGGATTTCATGGGCAATCCCAGCCGTTAATTCTCCGAGTGAAGCCATTTTCTCGGATTGGATGAGCTGGTTCTGAGTGAGTTTGAGGTCTGAAAGGGCTTGCTGGATTTCGGCTTTCTGGGAATTCAGCAGGGCATTGGCCAATTTTTTTTGCCGGTTATTGCGGTAAAATATAGCCGTCAATAATAGGAATACAATGGATGCTATGGATAAAATGTAGATTCTGACCTGATTGATATACTTTGTTTTGGCAATTTTGATGTCCTGTTGTCTTTGTTGCTCATCAAAGGATGCCAGCTGAAACTCCTGGACTTTAGACTGGCTGAAGACACTGTCTTTGGCTGCCAGCATGATTTTCATATATTTAAGGGTGCTGTCCGGTTGGTGCCTGGATTCATATGCCGATACCAGGATATTGCTGGAATTCATAGACTCAGATTGAAAACCATGCAACTGACTCAACCTGAGCGCTGCTTTTGCAAAATAAATGCTGGAATCTTTCTGACCTTCCTGCCTGAACAATCTCGCCAGATCTGTAAAGGCTAACACTTGTAGGAAAATGAGATGGTTTTTTTTACAGAATAAAATAGTTATTGCAGTATATTTCCGTGCCAGCGGAAAATTACCCAATAGACTATAAACTTCTCCGACTATTAACGGAGATATCGGTAAGTTATAAAACAATTGAAATCGGTCTGTATAATGCGATTGGGAAAGATAAGTATTCCCCTTTAAGGCAAAATATAAGGCAGAATCCAGATTATCCTTTTCTATATATGCAGAACCAAGAAAGGAATAGGTATGGGCTAATTCATTATTAGTCAATGTTGATTCCTTACCCAAAATCAGGGACTCCCGATCATCAATGATGCCCAATAATGGCTTATCCATTAGAATATTAAGTAATCCTAATTGCCGGTACCCCTGACTTCTCATCAGTTGCCGGTTGGTTGTCAGGCTTTCTGCCACCTTCAAACCGGAATAGGTCATTTCCAGGGATTTGGGATAATTGGCAGTACGGTCCAGGGCAGAAGCCCAGTAATAAAAGCCAAGGACCTCCCCATAGGGATAACTGTTTTTTTGGGAAAATTCAATGATCTTCTTGGCAAAATAAGAACAGCTGTCCGGTTGGTTATTGACATAGTAACTGCATAAATGACATAGGGATAATACCCGGGCACTGTCCTCATTTTCCGCGGAATGTTTACCTGTCGGCTGGTCAGCATTTCTCTGCTGGGCAAACGCCGGATTGGCCAGCAGGGTAATGGAAAGTAAAAAGAGAATTGCTTTCATATATGGTGGTTTGGGCGTCCGGAAAAATGAAACAAAGGCATTTCAAGCCATATCTGCAAATAGTTCATGAAGGGGATAATAATTTTGCAGCAGGGGTTAACTTAATATCACGGTTTTAAGGTCCAGTCAAGGGTGATTCACAGGATCCACATTTTTCTGTACAAGGCCATTCCAGAAATGACAGTTCAGTCCAATGATTCACTGCAGATTTTTCATTGCCGGTTTTCCTGGGTATTGAATACATCAATATACAATAAATCGGTATACCTGTCCTTCCCAATATCATGAGTTTGAAAGACTAATTTTAATTCCCGGACTTTTCACTGGCCCAGCTCCAGGGATCCGGGATTGGCCATCTCTTTAAGGGCCATTCAATACCTGGTTGGAAGTTTAAGATGTTGTGGATTCAGGAACCTGTTTTTTTCAATACAATAGGCTGAGTGTCCAGTTCTTTCAGATTTTGCAGGAAATCCAATAAGGCCTGGTAGGTTTTCGGGGCAAATTCGCCCTGGTTCATGGAAAGAGACCTGGTATACAGGATAATCCCCGGGTTATCTGTTAACTGTATGCGATAGGTTCCATATGCATTGCTCAGCAGGGTATCATTCGGCTGGGCTTCCACCTGGTAGCCCTGGGGTATCCGGAAATAGATGGAATCCAGGTCTGTATATCCATGGTGAACCACTACCCGGTTTTTGCGGTTGGAGACCCAGGCAGGAATATCTTTATTCCTGATCCGGTTAATTTGGTTAACCGGGAAAAACATCCGGTGATCGTCCAGGGTGCCGTATCGCTCACTGTTCAGGCGGATATACTCCCTGACTACCGGATTTGATCCCTGATTTATTTCCAGGCGGTAGCTCAATATATCCAGGTTGTTAAATGGATAAATGGATTGCAACCGGTCCTCCCGGTCGGATTCATCCATTTGGTCAATGCCATATCTTTTGTCCAGGTCAATTCCCCGGAATGCTGTCACCAGCCTTCCGGAAAGGTTCCCGGAGGAATCCAGGGTAAACCAGGCTGTCCTGATCTGGGTGTTGCCTGAAGCCAAATAAGCTTTTGTGCGGGCAATAACTCCCCCCTGGGGAGTGTTGATCAATACGTTCCGGTCATCAGTAAAATCTCCGATATATCCGAAAGGAATATCCCTGCTTGTACATTCAAGCCAGGTGGTATCCCCATTAAATGGCAAACAAAGGATGACATGATTTCCCTGCCCAGCACTGGCAAAACCTGGCAGGAAACCCCGTTGCCTGGTTCCGGCATTCACTTCAGTATAATAGGCAGCAATACCCGCAGCATGCATGAGCGCCATGGTGTAATTGACCAGGCCCTTGCAGTCTGCATAGCCCAGCCTGTCCACATCCAGCGCATCCATGGGCTGCAAACCACCGATACCGATCTGCACACTCACATACCGGGCCTTTTGTTGTACATAATGATAAATATCCCGGGCTTTCTCCAGGGAAGTCTTTGCATTTTTTATCAGGTCCTGTAAACGGGTATTCATCCCGGGGGAAATGGCATCCCTTCCTTCCAGCAGGTGATCATAAGTCCACAAGCCATATTGTTGCCAGTTGGTAAATGTGCCGGGTATACCCCCATAAGTGAAATTCACCGGAGCAACGATCAGTTCCGGAACATCATCCCGAAAAGAGGGACTCATCGGTTCAGCCTTCCATGCCATAAGCCCGGACACCTCCCACATCAGGCTTACCTGGGACCCGGAAACGGTCTGTACAACCTGATTTTGAATATTAAATGTCTTATACCTCAGGGGAAAGTCTTTCGGAGCCAATATCCGGAAATCCGATTGCGCCACACCAATGTTTTCATCTGCCTGCGGGGTCCATGACGGGATATCATAGGTCTGGTTAGAATTTAAGGTATAGTCCATTTCCACGGTATAGGGATAGGTTCCCGGATCGGGGTCCAGTTGTTTGATCCGGGAGTCTTCATAGAGTGAGAAATCCTCCACTGCGCTGATGTCCTGAAAATCCTTGCTTTTGTATTTTCCAATCAGGCTCCCATCCGCATCATATATCCGGGCACTGATACTGTTGATCTTCCAGAATTTGTCGTAAGGTACAATCATGTCACCGGCATCCCTACCGTTGCGATCCAGGACGGTGACTGCTTCGTGGAATTGATAATCCAGGTAAGCGGGGTTCCGGATCGTCAAGTTTACCTGCTGGTCCCGGATCACCGCATCTGCATATTTTTTAAGAGAATCCGGGATCAGGGCGGCATTGTAATTAATTGATTGGGCACCCCCTTGTTCAGCCAGCAGCAGGGAATAGCCCAGGATCAATACAAAAAAAAGTTTTTTACCCATAGTTTCTTTCATCACCCATGCGGATCACTTTCTTTTAAAAACAATGTCTGCCTGCTCGGCCTGATAAACCCGGCTGTATAATTCCCGGAGTGAACCGTATTCTGCCGCTGGAAAGACCGGGTTGCTCAGGTCAAAGAGGCTGGACACGATGACTTCGGAACCCAGGGTATCGATGCCCAGCAAAAACCTGCCCCCATGGTCGGGCAGCGCAAGGGCCATGTTTTGCGGAAGGGATTCCACGGCATAATCATCCGGAAAGTTGATCTTGATCACCGTTCGGATCTGGGGTGGCACACCAAAGTCCACGGGAAAAAGCCGGTCTTCTGATTGGAAAGGGTTACTGCCTGCGGTCCTGAGGAGGAAGGGGTTGAAAAATACTTCCCCGCTTTGACCGAAATTGCCCGGAAGTTTCAGCTGCAGGGTTTCCAGGAGGGGGGCCTGCGGATCTTTCAGGCTATCAATGGAATAACTGATCATCCTGCTTCCCCATTTCCGGGTCAAGTGATCTATGTATTCATCTTCAGACCGGTATCCCAGAATCCTAACCCGTTCATCATATGCCTTGTATCCTTCCAGCAGTCGGGTCAGGGTCCCATTCAGGGATCCGTTTGAACTCACCTGGATCGACAATAAATCACTTTCCAGATTGTTTGTCGTGGGAGGGATATCTATCCACGCTGAGGGGGACCTGTCCCTAAACCACCTGCCCTGACCATTCATGCACTTAAAAGGGAGGACCCCGAATGGCAGCAACCGATGCGTGGCATCGACCAGGTATACCGTATCTCCCACTTCAACCCGGGCGATGATATAATTGAATTCCACGATGACCGGATTGATATGATTTGGCACTTCCTGGTCCCTGGTAGCCAGTAGCACGGGGTCAGCAGTAAAGCCGGCATCCCGGAGTGCAGCTATGAGCGATAAGTTAATATCCGCTACATTGCCGGCTTTATCCTCAAATGCTTTTTTTACCCCGTTTTCTGTCAGGAAATCTTCATCCCCATTGTAATGATACTGGTCCCGGAAATAGCGGTAGATCTTGTGGGCCCTTTCCAGGCCTGCAGCCGTGCTGGCAATATCCAGATCCGCTATGGGCTTAAGCACATCCATGCCCTTTTTGAGCTGTTTGCCAAAATCCACATTATACAGCAGGAACTGATCTACATCTTTCCATTGCTGGCTATAATTGATGACCCTCCCATCATAGGTCTGGATCTGGGACAGTTCATAATGAATGGCTGACAGGTAATTCTCCGGTGAAGTCATGAAATCTTCCTGGTGGAAAGCCGGAATATTGTCCATGGCATACTGGTAAAAACTGCAATCCGACGTGCCTGAAGCGGATTGCAGACATCCTGAAATGATGCTTCCCTTATTCTTATCCAACCGGAGAAACCCGCGCAAAACGATATTATACGTGTAATTTGCCGGTATTTTAGTCCAGTATTCACTGTGCACCTTGGGTATATCCGACTGGAACCGCCATTCTTTGAAATAAGTGAAATGCGGGGATTCAAAAGTGTAACTCACCTCGATGACTGAACCTGGCTGCAGATCAGGAAGGGTGAATTTCACCTCATCAAAGTCCTTGTTCAGGGTCAGGGTATAAATCTGGGAGGGGTTGAGGGAGGTTACCCTGACTTGGCCGTTAACCAGATTATAGGTGGATCCCTGGATATCATATACCTTATCTTCCCCCTGGTCATCTTTCTGCAAGGGTATTTTTATCGTAGCGGCATCAAATCCATTTTCATTGAAGATCTTAACTACTTCATGATATTTGTGGATGATATTATAGTTATCCGCGCTTTGTACATAGGTTTCCCCAAATTCATTCAGCACCACGGCATTTGCGGTAGAATCCAGGTTATACGACTTCATTTTCAGGTCATCGGTACTGATCTGCCCATAGGGAAACCCGTCCTGTTGGGCGAAAAGATGACCAGGGGCAGCCAAGGCCAGCAGGCTTAGGATGAGGATTTTCATGCAGATAGTAGTAAAATAGGTCAATTCAAGAGGTCAATGATAGCATAATGGGAAGAATTTAGCAAGTAAGTGGTTGAATTCCTCGGATTAATCTCCGCTTTGGAACCCCGCCTGGATGAAAACATCCCGGATATTAGGGTAGGTGTGCTTCAGGTATTTGGGCAGATGTATGGGAAGAACCCATTGGATGTCCAGGATATCCTCTTCCAACTGGGGTATGGTCAGTTCACTACCGGTAAAAAGCATCCGGTACCAGTTCGTATGCTTAAGGACGGGCGTACTTCCCATCCTGTAGCTATGCCAAGTCTCGCCGATTTGCTGGCCTAGCTGTAGATGGCTTAACCCGGTTTCCTCCTGCACTTCCCGGAGAGCACATTGCTCCAGGGTTTCCCCCGGGTCAAGTTTACCTTTGGGGAGGTCCCATTTGCCCCTCCGGAAGAGGAGCAAAATCCTTCCTTCCTGATTTTTTACCAGTCCACCAGCTGCCGGCAACACCTTGTAGATCGACAACAAGGTATCCCAGACTCCGGATAATCCTTCGATGGTGCAACCGCTCAGTTTATCTTGTTCCAGGTCCTCTACCGTTTTTGCCAGGGTTGCGGAATCCGGATTGCGGAGGCGGAAGTCAGGGGAATGTGCAGGTATTGAGCTATGCTCATCGCATAGATACAGGGGATTATCCCGGATATATAATGTGGTACAGGACATGACTATTGGCGGACAAGACATTCTGGATTTTTCAGTAGGTTTGCTGGAATGACCACTGAAAAAACCATTGCAGAAAAACTCCTGCAAATTAAAGCGATCCGCCTGAACCTGCAAAACCCGTTTACCTGGGCTTCCGGCTGGAAATCGCCTATTTACTGTGACAACCGAAAATCCCTGTCCTTCCCGCAGGTAAGGGACTATATCAAATCTGAGTTGGCCAACCTGGTGGATACCAGCTTCCCGGAAGCAGAACTGATTGCCGGGGTAGCCACCGCAGGAATACCCCTGGGCGTACTGGTCGCAGACCTGCTCAAGCTTCCATTCATTTATGTCCGGGCCAAGCCCAAGGATCATGGGTTAGGTAACCAGGTAGAAGGGTATATGGATCCGGGAAGGAAGGTTGTGGTCATTGAAGACCTGGTTTCTACCGGTAAAAGCAGCCTGGAGGCCTGTGACGCCCTCAAAGCCGCCGGGGCATATGTTATTGGCCTGGCCAGTGTTTTTAATTATGGCTTTGACCAGGCGGTAAAAGCGTTTGCGGCGGCGGCAATCCCCACCCGGTCTTTGAGCAATTATGAAGCGTTGATCCGTCTCGCTGCAGACAAGGGACAATTTACCAGCAAGCAACTGGAAGTGTTGGAGCAGTGGAGAATAGCTCCGGAAAAATGGGGCAAATAAAAAGGTTCAATAATCACTATATGCGGAAAATTTTGACTTTTATGCCGGTGCTCCTGCTTTTTTCTGCCGGTCAGGTATTTGGACAGGTACGGCGGGAAGCCCTGACCATACGGATCAAGACCAGTGCAGAATGCCAGATCTGCAAAAAAAGAATAGAGGATTATCTGAAAAGGGAACCGGGTTTAATATATGTAAACCTGGATTACCATAATAAGATAGCTACTGTCCGCTATTATACAGATGTCACCAATCCGGATAATATCCGGACGGCCATCGCCAATGCCGGGTATGATGCGGATACGGTGGCTGCAGAACCTGATTCTTACCGATTATTGCCATCCTGTTGCAAAAAAGGGGGTATGGCAGCGCTTAAAGCAGCGCAGATAGCGGCCCGGAAAGCAGCCGACCAGGCAGCGAGGGAAAAAAGACATTGATTTTTCTTCAATACAGGTTAAGCAGGGCGGATTCCTGCATATGGATTGGCCGATGGATAAAAAACCCGCTTTTCCCGATCCTGCATTCTCCAGATCCCCTGAAAAGCACGCTGTCATTTAAACGGATATGGGAGGAATATTGCATCAGTGTGGAGAGGCTCACTTTTATCCTCATCGGGAAATTAAATGTATCTCTGGCTGGTATATGGACACTGGCATCCTGTATGAGACGTCCTAATAAAGTTTTACCGGCATAAATATCCATCCACCCATCCCTGACCGTCACTCCGATATGGTTGGGATTATAACAGATCATTTTCATCCGGATCATGGCACTGTCTAAATTGGTTCCCAAAATCCCGATACTCCGGTATCCCAGGAACTGAATATTTTGCGAAGGGGAGCAGCCAGCCAGCATGAACAGGAAAAGCCCAGAGAAGAAACACCCCGTTAATAACCGCATGCCAAGTTTATTTACTGCCAGCAAAATGCGGGCTAAATATACTCCTTAATAAATTAACCTGGACGGGCCCAGAAAGGGTAGGGGCGGTGCCGGTCTTTTTTCAGGATCCAAACCCAAAGATGAGCTAACTAATAAAATTAGTATTTTCGTGTTTTAATTCAAGAAAACAATCCCAAAAAATGTACTAATAAATTTAGTTATTTTTAATTTAATTAAATACTTAATTATCAATATTTTATAATAGTCAATTGATTATTTAATATTAAATAATTACGTTAATAAATCAGCGCTTTCAGGCAAATTTTTAAGAAAAATGATCAAAATGATTTCTTCAATTAAAGATTGTCCGTTAGTTATTGATTTACATTACTTTGCATCCATTAATTACTATAGGGCTTTAATTGAATACGATATATTGAAATTTGAACAATATGAACACTATCAAAAAGGCAGTTGCCGGAACCGCTGCTATATTGCCGGACCGGATGGCCTGATTTTACTTTCGGTTCCGCTGGCCAGGGGGAAAAACCAGCGAATCATCCTGAAGGATGTCCGGATCGCTAATGAGGGAAAATGGCAGGCCATACATTGGAAAACCCTGACTTCTGCCTACCGGAGATCTCCCTGGTTTGAATATCACGAAGAGGATCTTCAGCAGTTATATGAAAGGCGTTATACCTTCCTGCTGGACTGGAACCTGGACCTTTTTGAACTGGTCCGTCATTGGCTTGGCCTTTCCTGGCAGGTGGAGCTGACCGGTGAATATCAGCAAACCTATGATCCGGAATCCTGTGCCGACCTGCGAAATATTTTCCTGCCTGCCATCAGGGAGCCGACCATCCCTCCTTATACCCAGGTGTTCGGAGACCGGACTGGCTTTTTGCCCGGGCTTAGTATCCTGGACTTGATTTTCTGTGAAGGAAGAAGCGCGGCGGAACGGCTCAGGGGTCCTGCTGAACTTCCCAAAAAAATTCAGCAGCCATAATAACTAATCCTTATTTTTGCTCCCCTGAAAGCCGGGGTGCAGGGCTTATTTGAATTTACCCGGTTTGTTGCTGTTGAAACCAAATTGCTCACCGGAATCATTGATGCACCTGAATGAACAGTACCTACACCGACCTGGTCAATCAAACCTTTGAATTTCCCCAGGAAGGATTTGATGTCAAGGATAATTACCTGCATTTCAACGGACTGGACCTGAAGGCCCTCATTGACAAATACGGGACCCCCTTCAAACTGACCTACCTGCCAAGGATCGGCCACCAGATCACCAGGGCCAAGAAGATGTTCCAGGAGGCGATCAAAAAGCACCGGTATGACGGGAAATACTATTACTGCTATTGCACCAAGAGTTCCCATTTTTCCTTTATTGTAGAAGAAGCTTTGCGATTTGGGGTTCATCTGGAGACCTCCTATGCCTATGACATTGAAATCATCAAAAAGCTTTACGCCAAGAAAAAACTGACCAAGGATACCTTTGTGGTTTGCAATGGGTTTAAAACCAAGAATTATGCGAGGAACATTTCCCGGCTCATCAATGCGGGCTTCCGTAATGTGATTCCCGTCCTGGATAACAAGAAAGAGATCGAGGATTATATGAAAATGGTGCGGACCAGCGACGAACCGGTGAACCTGGGCATCCGGATTGCCTCAGAAGAAGAGCCTGCTTTTGATTTTTACACCTCCAGGTTGGGCATCAGGTCCAGGGATATCCTTGATTTTTACGTGGATAAGGTGAAGGGAAACCGGAAATTCCAGCTCAAGATGGTGCATTTTTTCCTGAACAAGGGAATTAAGGATGATATTTATTACTGGAGCGAACTGAATAAGGTGCTGAGTATTTACTGCAAGCTTAAAAAGATCTGCCCTGAACTGGATTCAATCAATATCGGCGGGGGCTTCCCGATAAAGCACTCCCTGGGATTCGAATACGATTATGATTATATGGTCAACCAGATTGTCCTGTCCATCAAGAAAGCCTGCAAAAAGGACCGGGTGCCCATGCCTGATATCTATACGGAATTCGGATCTTATACCGTGGGGGAAAGCGGGGCCATGATTTATAGTGTGCTTCGGGAAAAGCTCCAGAATGACCGGGAAATCTGGTATATGATCGACAGTTCTTTTATCACCACCCTCCCGGATACCTGGGGGATCGGAGAAAAGTTCCTCATGCTCCCGATCAATAAATGGGACACGGAATATCAGCAGGTCAACCTGGGAGGTTTAACCTGTGACAGCCATGATTTTTATACTTCAGAAGAACATATTAACCAGGTATTCCTGCCTAAATTGCAGAACGGTGAACCCCTGTATGTAGGATTTTTTCATACCGGAGCATATCAGGATCAGCTAAGCGGATATGGCGGGATCAAACATTGCCTAATTCCCGCCCCAAAACATGTGCTGGTGGGCTATGACCGCAACGGGCAACTGAAGGACTGGTTATATGCCAAGGAACAGAGCTACCAGAGCATGCTCCGGATCCTGGGTTACTGAGGATGAAATAGGACTGAAATGACCAAGCCTCCCCTGAGGGAGGCTTGGTCTTAGTCTTGGATCATTTTTGTTTAACCCTTAGGCTACCGGGATAGTCTTACCGGATTCGGCAGGTTTATCCTTTTTAGGAAGGGTCAGTTTGAGTACGCCATTTTCATAGCTGGCTGCAATACGTCCAGCATCTACCTTTTCATCCAGCGTAAAGGAACGCTTGAAGGATTTAAAGTTGAATTCCCGGCGTACGGAATTTGACTGATCTGCAGTCTTTTCTTCCTTTTTTTCAGCTGAAATGGTCAGCAGATCTCCTTCCAGATTGATTTGAAAATCTGTCTTTTCCAGTCCGGGGGCTGCAAGTTCAAGTACATATCCATCCGTGATCTCCTGGATATTAACGGGGGGATTTGCGCTAAATCCAGCCCATTCTTCCGGAAAACTGTCCTGGAATAGCTGATCCAGGGGATGCTGAGTGAACAGGTTATCAAACCAACCAGCCAATGGCCCAGCAACCACAGGTTGCCCGTTTGCTCTTTTTAATACAGTCATTTTCATGATTATTAATTTTTATCGTTAAACCAGATTGTGAACAACAGGTAATAAACAAATGAAGGACCAGGCTATTTTTTCAGAAAAAATGGCTTACACTTTAATCATAGCACGTCATTATGGCGTATTCATTAATTTATTTTGACTAAATGTCATATAATCGGTTTTTTAATCTCTTCATCCGGTAATCCATTATATCTTAACTTTGTATAAAAAAAGCAATGTATCCAGCAACATTAGTCATGCCGATGAAGGCGGAGCTGACAGCACACGGATTTGAAGAATTACTTACTGCGGGGGAAGTGGATGAAGCCCTGGCCCGCAAGGGGACTATCCTGGTGATGGTCAATTCGGTTTGCGGATGTTCGGCAGGTTCAGCCCGGCCCGGAGTGGTCATGGCGATTGATCAGTCCGGTAAACATCCGGATCACCTGGCTACCTGTTTTGCAGGTTTTGATACCGATGCAGTGAACCGCCTGAGAACCCATCTCTTACCCTATCCACCGTCTTCCCCTTCCATTGCCCTTTTCAAGGATGGCAAACTGGTTCATTTCATTGAAAGGCATATGATTGAAGGAAGACCCGCCTTTATGATTGCAGATAATCTGAAAGATGCCTTTAGGCAATATTGCTAAAGGCCACTTTGGGCGGAAATGCAACAACTTCAGTAATGGGTTTTATTTGTTTGGTAGATTTTCCAGCCGTTAAGAAAACTTTAACAGCCAGGAGAATGATGATCAAGCTATTTTACGGTCGCGGTACGCCTGACCGTTAATCATTAAAGCACCATATGTATCCTACTATTTCGGATTTACTGAAAGGCCTTTTTGGTATCAGTTGGAAGCTACCCATTCAAACATTTGGATTTTTTGTGGCCATTGCCTTTCTGGCCGCAGCCTGGGTGCTGATCAGTGAACTGAAGCGCAGGGAAGCCCTGGGCTGGTTAAAACCAACGCCTGAAACCCGGATCGTTGGCAAGCCGGCCCGGATAGATGAGCTGCTGATCCATGGATTGGTGGGATTCCTGATTGGTTACAAGCTTATCGATGCCGTAATGAACTGGACTGCTTTTTCAGCCAATCCGCAATCTTTTTTACTCTCTGCAAGGGGAAGTGTGGTGGGCGGACTATTGCTGGGGGGCGTATCGGCATATCTCCGGTATCTGGAAAAGAAAAAAGCCTTACTCCCTGAACCGAAACAGGAAACATACCTGGTTTATCCCCACCAGCGGGTTGGGGATTTTACCGTAGTTGCTGCAATTTCCGGACTAATAGGTGCCAAGCTTTTTGATGGTTTCGAGAATTGGAAATCTTATATGGCCGACCCAGCTGGAAGTTTTTTTTCCTTCAGCGGCCTGACCTTTTTTGGAGGACTGATATTTGGATTTGCGGCGGTGATCTGGTATGCGAACCGTCGCAAGATCAGTGGCTGGCATATAATGGATAGTGCAGCACCAGCAGTGTTGCTTGGATACGGGATGGGCAGGATCGGCTGCCATATGGCAGGGGATGGGGACTGGGGAATATTCAATAGTGCCTATATCACTAATTCCGCCGGGAAAATAGTCCGGGCCACCCCCAGCCAGTTTAAGCAAACCCTGATCCAAAACAAGGCTTATTTCACGGAGATGTATGGTAATCCGGATAAAATGCCGCATGCTTCCTTTATCAAACCTCATTTTCTGAGTTTTTTACCTGATTGGCTGTTTGCGTATAACTATCCCAATAATATCAATAGTAATGGAATACCCATTCCCGGATGTTTGGGGGTCCATTGCAATGTGCTTCCAGTAGGGGTATTTCCAACTCCACTATATGAACTGACTATGTGCCTCATCCTGTTTGCCATTCTTTGGAGGATCCGAAAAAAAATCCGTATACCCGGAGTTATATTTGGGATTTATCTGATCATGGCGGGAATGGAGCGATTCCTGATAGAGACCATCCGGGTAAATAACCGGTATCACTTTTTTGGCATCTCACCTACCCAGGCAGAAATCATTTCGCCAGTGTTGGTGCTCACCGGCCTGGTGCTGATCTGGTATTTACGTCGTAATCCGCCCCCCCTTAGCCAGCCACCGGCAGAAAAAGGGCAACCCAGTTCCTGAACATGGGGATTCATGGGTTTGCTTTAAAGTTCATTACTATGGAAATAAGTTCCTTTCAAATAATTTCTAAAAAAATTTCCTTGAATCCAGGATAAAGCATGTATTAAGGATGTGAAAACCAGCACCGGATAAGCCTTTAAGAACAGGCTGAAGTCATCACCCATCACCACGGATGCACCGGTAGTCCAGGTATATCCGGAAATAAAATTGATCGCGGGGTCAATAAATTCATAGCCACCGGCACATTGGCTAAAACTACTTTCGCGACATCCCCTGCCATTATTCTGCCAATCCCATCAGCTTTTGTTTCCGGGACTGCATTCAAGAGGGGACCTTTGCTTTATGGGGAGGGGAGCTGATGTGATCACCGGGATGATAAAAATGAAATCCATTTTAAAAGGGATTATTATTTTTTGTTGTATTATCAATTTGATGAAAGCAACGTTTTTACAGGAATTCCGTTATTTAATGGGAAATTGTATTTTCAAATTTTATATTCATGCAAAGAAGGGTATTCATTACCGGATTAGGCGCCTCGGCTGCTGCAATCTGCGCGGCATGTCTGGCCGGATGTATCAAAACCGGAATGGATCCGTTACCGAATTCCGGGCAACATTCCCAGGGTCAGGGATCGAATACGAACAACAATGCCATTTTTACCCTTGACCTCAATGCAGATTTGTTGAATATCTGGGATATGATCCAGAAGAACAATATTTTCGTGATCCGGGTAGCCGCTGGAAATCTTGCCAGCTCTTTTATCGCCGTCAGCGGCATTTGTACCCATCAGGGATGCCTCGTGATTTTTGATTCCAGTGTACAGGAGTTTTATTGCCCCTGTCATGGAAGCATATTCAGCCTCGGCGGACAGGTACTTCAGGGGCCTGCTCCTGTGGGCCTGCCGAGGTATACCGTAACCATCTCCCAGACTACCCTGGTCATCACCTGACTATATGCCTGGTTCATGCTGATCCCTCTTCATTCCTTCCGGGAATGATCAGTCCCTCTTTCCTGCTTCCCATTATTCCTTAATCAGATTTGCCGCTTATCCTGGGATAGCTACCGTTTGTGTATGTGTTAGTTCTATGCATAATATACTACTTACTTTAGCCCTGTAATTATTGATGCTTAGTTCTGTAAAATGTTTAATTATCTTATAAACAATATTTAAGATGAAGCGTATTTTATTAATTTGTATTTCATCCTTGCTGATTTATTTCCCATTTGGCCAGGCCAGGGGACAAATTAAGCGTAATCAGGAGGTTAATGGGCAAATTGTAGACGGGGGCGGTCAGGGGATTCCATTTGCCACAGTAATGATCCTCCAGGCCAGGGATTCTTCCCTGATAAAAGGAACAGCCACGGGAAAGGAGGGCCAATTTTCCATACCTGGTCTTCCACCCGGGAAATACCTGCTGAAAGCTTCAGAACTTGGCTATTCCACCAAATATAGTCCGGTTTTTTTGTGGAAAGGGGATTCTGCCGGGGCTAGTATCATCCTGGTGCTGGAGGATAATAGCCGGACCCTTAGAGGGGTGAACATTACCAGTCAGAAACCATTCGTGGAGTACCAGGCGGACAAGACCATTGTGAATGTGGAAAACAGCATTGTCAGTGCGGGGAGCAATGCCCTGGAGATCCTCAAAAAATCACCGGGGGTTTCCGTAGATAATAATGACCAGATCAGCCTCAATGGAAAAGCCGGGGTATTGATCATGATTGATGGGCGGCAGACCTATCTTTCCCAGCAGCAGGTAGTCAATATGCTCAAGACCATGAATGCTTCTTCCATCGCCCGAATAGAATTGATGACTCAGCCTTCAGCCAAATATGATGCGGCCGGTAATGCCGGGATCATTAATATCATCACCCGGAAAAATAAAATGCGGGGATGGAATGGCAGCATCACGGCTGGGTATGGTCAGGGCATCTACAACCGGGAAAATGGGGGAGCCAATCTGAACTATAGGAGCGGGAAATTCAATGTATATGGCAACTATGATTTTTCCCGGCAAGTCTGGTATAATCAGCTGGACCTGATCCGGGATTTCAATGATGGTCCTTCCGGATCGCTCAGTGCTAAGTTCATCCAGACTTCCATCAACCGGAATCCATCTGAAAATCATGACCTGAAAGCCGGGGTGGATTACTTCCTCAATAAGCAAAATACCATCGGGGTCATGGTCAATGCGGTGATCAACCCGGAAGAAGTGAATACGAATTCCAATACCCTCATAGAAAATCCGGATGGATCGCTGCAATCCCAGGCTCTGACCCATAACCAATCCCAGGACCGCTGGAGTAATATCACCTATGACCTGAATTACCAGGGGAAACTCGATACTTCAGGTACGGAACTGGATGCAGATATGGCTTATTCCCGGTTCAATAACCTTAACCAACAGCAGTTTTTGACCAATACTTTTGATTCATTGGGAAATATGGAAAAATTGGCAGGGATGCTCAACCCAGAGATCCGGAAAGGCACGCTCCCTTCATTAATCAGCATCCATACCGCCAAAATTGATTTCACCCATCCCCTGGGGCGCCAGGCTAAGCTGGAAGCCGGACTGAAAACCAGTTTCGTGACCTCGGATAACAACGTGCAATATTTTTACCAGGATAACGGAGCCTGGTTATTTGATTCGGCAACCAACCATTTCAAGTACACCGAAAACATCAATGCAGCCTATATCAATTTCAGTAAAACCTTTTCCAAAGGGTACAGCCTGCAGATAGGCCTTCGCGGGGAACAAACCATTTCCAGAGGGCAGCAATTTACCATTGATTCCACCGTCAGCCGGAATTACATCCAGCTTTTCCCCACGATTTATTTGTCCAGGAAATTAAATAAGGACAATACGGTAGGATTTTCCTATGCCAGGAGGATCGACCGACCCGATTATCAGGATCTCAACCCATTCCGGTATTACCTGGATCCCTATACTTACGAGGTGGGCAACCCTTTCCTGCAACCCCAGCTCACCAATTCCATTGAACTTACCCATTCCTATCAGGGAATACTGAACACCACCCTGAACTATTCCCGGACCAGGAATGTCATATCCAACGTGCTAAACCAGGTCGATTCTTCTAAAATAACCTACCAGACCAAAGATAACCTGGCTTCACTTACCCATGTGGGTCTGGCGATCTCAGCCAATCTGGGTATTACCAGGTGGTGGATGACCAATGATTACCTGAATATATTTGATAACCTGTACCAGGGCATATACCTGGGCACCCCTTTTCAGGACGGCATGTTAAGTTGGATGTTCAACAGCACCAATACCTTTACCCTGCCTAAAGGTTATTCCCTTGAACTGAGCGGATATTACCAATCCGCAGCGGTGGAGGGACTATTGACCGGCGAACCCAGGTATGAGATTTCCGGCGGAATGGAGAAATCGATCCTGAATAAGCGGGGTACCATCAAACTGAATGTCAATGATATTTTCGATACCCAGCATTTCACCGGGAATATGAATTATCAGAATATTCATGTTTTTGTGAATAATCACTGGGATAGCCGGATGGTCAATTTGAGTTTCACCTACCATTTTTCGAAAGGTAAAATTAACCAGGTACAAAGACACCGATCATCCATTGATGCCGAGCAATCCCGGATAAAACATTAATCTGTACCTGCTGTACCTGCCAGCTGGTCGAGGGGATCCGGTTTGGGAGGTACTCTTTTTGTGCCGACATCTGGCCCTGCTGGAGCCTTAAGAACCATGTAACATAATGAGGCTATTTATCGTCAATAGATTAATCTTTAATAATCCTTCCTCATGAGTGTATGGCATACTTTTATGGCATCAGCTGTTTTTTTCGGTCAGTCCATTTTAGCAAATGGAGGAATATCTCACAAAATCACCGGCAAAGTGACAGATCCTGGGGGGAGTCCTGTTCCCTATGCCACTGTCAATCTCCTAAAGTCAGGGGATTCCTCTTTTGTGTCCGGAGATATCACGGATTCTGCCGGAATCTACCATTTTCAGGAGATTCCCGCCGGCGCTTACCTGATTTCCGTTACAGCCATCGGATACCAGCGTGTGTACAGCCGGGTTTTCCGGGTGAACCCTGTAGCAACAAACAGGGTTCTTCCGGCCCTCGTTTTGCCAATCAAAGGAAAATTGCTCCAAGGGGTGAATATAACGGCCACAAAACCATTTATTGAGCACCGGCTGGACAGGACCATTATCCATGTAGCCAACAGTATTGTCAGCTCCGGGGAAACGGCAATGGATGTATTGCGAAAGGTTCCGGGAGTATATGTGGATAAGGATGGAAATATATCCCTGCAGGGTAAACAGGGAGTCCAGGTCATGATTGACGGCAAGCTCAGTTATCTTTCCGCTGCCGATCTGGCCAGTATGCTGAACAACATGCCGTCCGGGTCAATAAACCAGATTGTCCTAATGACCAATCCTCCCGCTAAATACGATGCGGCTGGCAGTGCCGGCATTATCAATATCCAGTTGAAAAAGAATTCAGAGGCGGGATTCAATGGAAGCGTGATGGCCGGGACTTCCACGGGTATTGCCTTCGGAGGTTTTCCCGGGTATAATTCGGGGATCAATCTGAATGAAATGGCGGGGAAGTTCAATATCTATGGTAATTATAATGCCAGCTGGTCCGACAGACCCGATTGGCTGAACCTGACCCGCTGGGTCAATGCCGGAAAAACAGCATCCATATTTCAGCAGCATTCGCTCATCATTAACCGGGAACTGGATCAGGATTGGAAGCTGGGTATGGATATCAGTCTGGATAAACGGAATAGCTTCGGTTTTATGGTCACCGGCTTCAATAACCTGGTGCATACCAGTGTGGGAAACGGTACAGATATCCAGGATAGTCAGGGGTTGACAGATTCCAGCCTGTATGTCTCCAGCTTATACAGGAACCGCTATAACAGCATCACCTATGATGCCAGCTATAAACGGGCATTTGACACCAGCGGCAGGGAATTGGAAATAGACCTGGATTATTCAGATTTTGGCAGTCTTCAGGTTCAGCAGATCAACAATTATTATTATGACCAGGCAGGAAATCCCTCGGAACAACCCGTTTACCTGCGAAGCAATGCGCCATCCACAATCATCATCCGATCTGCCCGGATGGACTATTCCCAGCCCATTTTTGGCAAAGGAAAATTCGAAGCAGGCTGGAAAACCAGCTGGGTATCCACGGACAACAACCTGTTATTTGATTCACTGGCTTTGGGAACCTGGCTGAAGGATAATTCGCTGACCAATCACTTTGTGTACAACGAAAATATCAATGCAGCTTATATCAATGTACACCGGGATTTTTCCCGGATGAGCATTCAGCTGGGCCTGAGGGCCGAACAGACCCGTTCCATGGGTAATTCACTCACGACGGGGCAGGTGGTCAACCGGAGCTACCTGGACCTGTTTCCGACGGCATTTGTTTCCCGGAAGTTATCCTCATCCAATCAGCTTACCTTTTCCTACAGCAGGCGGATTGACCGGCCTGATTACCAGGACCTCAATCCCTTCCTTTTTTTCCTGGATCAATACACCTATCAGCAGGGCAACCCGTTCCTTAATCCGCAATACACCAATAATTTTTCAATTACCCATATTTTCAAAGGAATCTATTCCACCTCCCTGTCTTATAGCCATACCCGGGATCCCATGGTACAGACCACCCAGCCTGTGGATTCTACGGGCAAAATAACCAAGGCGATCCGGGTTAATCTGACAGCCCGCAATGTGTGGGACCTGTCATTCAGCGCACCGCTGGACCTCAGCAAATGGTGGACGGTCAATCTCAGCCTGGATGCTTTTTACATGCAGTTCATTGCCCGGGACTTCCTGGGGGGGAACCTCAACAATGCGCAAGCCTCCCTGGATGCCAATGCGGATAACAGTATTAAGCTGCCGGGTAATTGGAAAGCAGAACTATCTATGAGGTACCAATCCCCGCTTGCCTATGGGGTATTCCGGATAAAATCTCAGTATGAAATGGATGCGGGACTGGAAAAATCTTTATGGCATCACAAGGCCGATCTGAAGCTCAATGTGAATGATATTTTTAATTCCTGGTATAACCGGCTCAGTGCAAATTATGGGGTGATGAACCTATACTTATCGGAAAGGTGGAGCTTCACCAGGGCTAACCTGACCCTAACCTGGCATTTCGGAAAGAAAAACCCCAAGGCCCCTGCGACCATGCATACCGGTATTCAGGAGGAGGAAAACCGGATCAAAAAATAAACTTTTCTGGTATTGGCCGTCATTTTAAACTCCCGGATAGCATTGGATGGAATATATCCTATGGATAGGAAAAAACCGAACTCCGTTTTTCCCAAAGTAAACCAATTGACCCGGGTCATCCTGGATGGTACCTGATCGCCCGGAAGGCTTTTATTTACCTTTAAGTCCATTTAAGCGGTAACTTTTTGAGAATTCCTTGTCTTTATTTCAGCATGGTACTATGGTGAATGATTCGCAGGTCAGGGATATTTTGGTGGAGCGCTGCAGGAATGGAGACAGGCTTGCCTTCCGGCAGCTGTATGATCAGTATGCGAAGGCCATGTATAATATAAGCCTGCGAATGCTCGGGAGCCAGATGGATGCAGAGGATGTCCTTCAGGAGTCATTTATACAGGTTTTTACCCATATCAGTGGTTTTCGGGGAGAATCCAGTGTGGGTGCCTGGATAAAGCGGATTGTCATCAATCAATGTCTGAATCAATGGAAGAAAAAAAAGATCAGCTGGATTGCCATGGATGAATCCTCCGAATTCCCAGAAGAGGAAGTTATGGACGAAGGGGAGTTTACCCTGGCTGTAGATAGGATTAAGGAAACCATCCAACAGCTTCCAGATCAATACCGGATCGTATTTAATTTGTACCTGTTGGAACAGCATACTCACCGGGAAATAGCGGACCTGCTTGGCATCTCGGAATCTGCGGCCAAAACCCAGTACCACCGGGCTAGGAAGAAAATAATGCAGCTGCTGCAGATCAAGGAAATGGATTTAACCAGCCCATCATGAAAACAGGAGTCCAGTTGGAACAGTTTATCCGGGAGAACCGGGAGGTTTTTGATGACCAGGTTCCCGGGAAGCAGGTTTGGTTCAGGGTCGATCGGGTGTTGGGTAAAAAACCCCCATTTCGCCTCATTACCGGGCTGCGGGGCTACAAATGGAAATTGGCAGCCCTGATCCTGCTGATCCTGGGCATGACCGGAGGTATCCGGCTGGTCCGGATCAGGGAAAGCGCCGGATCTGTACTACCGGCACCCTGGTCAGCTATGCAGCATTATTATAATAGGCAGATCACCCGGAAAATCGCGTTGATCCGGTCGCAGACAGGACATAAATCGACTTTTAGTGCGGAAGACCTGGTTCAGTCCGAACTCCGGGATCCCGCTTATATCCGGCTCGAAAGGGCTTTTCAGGAAAATCCCGGGGATGAGCAGGTACAGGCAGCTGTTCACCAGTATTACCAGACCAGGCTGGAAATACTGGACCGGATCAACCACACCGTCCGCAAATCCATTCAAGGAACAAATAAAGGATAACCATGAAAAAAATACCCGTTGCCTTATTCTCGGTCATGTTGCCCTTCCTGGTAGCCGCTCATCCCAATAAGGTGGTGTACCGCAAAACAATACACAAGGATTACCAGCTAAAGGATAAAGATCTGCTACACCTGGGCAATAAATACGGCAGGATTGCCCTGCATACCTGGAATAAAAATGAAGTACAGGCTACCATTATTGTCAGTGGCTATGGCCAGGATCTTCATGAAGCGGAACAGATTGCGGATTTGGTCAATATTGATGCCAGTCAGGCCGCTGACCAGGGGGATGTCAGTATTTCCACCAGCTACAACAAGCCTTCAGCAGGTTTATCATCCCTCTGGCATCTATTGTTCAGCGGTGCCCCGGATAAAACGGGTAGTTATGTGAACATTGATTATGAAGTGTATGTGCCAGCTTCTCTTCGCATGCTGGATGTGGAGAATAATTATGGGGATGTGACTGCGGATACCATCAGTTGCCCCTTTAATCTGGCGATGAACTATTGTCGATTTGACCTGGACGGCATCAGCGAACCATTGACGGTGAGAATGGACTATTCCAAGGGAACGATCAGTCATGCGGTCAGTATTAATCTGTCCGCAAAATATTCCACCCTGGATAATGAAGAGACCGGGTCTATCAGTACGAGATCCGATTATAGTAATTACCGGTTGCAAAAGGTAGGCACTTTTTCCCTGCATTCCGATTATGATGAGGTGCAGATTGATCAGCTCACCGATCTCAGCGGGGAATCCGACTATACCCATTACCGGATTGGGAAATTGGACGGTAGTGCAGACTTGCATATGGACTATGGGGATTTTAAGGTGGGGACCCTGGGCAAGGATTTCCGGAAGATCAGTGTGACAAGTACCTATGGAGGAGTGTACCTGGGCATTTCTCCCGGAACCGCATTCCAGCTGGAGGCAAATTTGTCCTATGGAAATTTAAAGACGGGGAATATTCCTTTTAAAAATGTGATCAGCAATACCCAAGGCGCAAAAAAAAGTTTCAGTGGCTTGGGTGATGGGGCGAATGAACTTTCTCCCCTGATCAGTTTTCATGGGACTTATGCAGACCTGGTCCTGAAGTCCCCTTGATCAGGAAGGTCTTTGGCCTCAGGCTGGGGACCCGGGGACTGATCAGATTTTAGATGCGGATCATGGCGGTACCCAAGAACAAAGCTGATGGCGGGGTACCAGCCATGCAAATTGGGGGAATACAAAAACAGGATAAGAAAACTTTAAATTTAAATTTTATTCTATGAAATCTATCTTGATGACCTTTGCCGGGCTTGTCCTGATGATCACCGGCCTTTATCAGCCTGCAAATGCCCAGGTTACCCGCATCAGCGGGGATGGCAAAATTAAAACGGAAAGCCGGAATATTTCGGGTTCATTCACAGGTATCCAGAGTTCCGGGAATTTCCAGGTCTTTATCAGCCAGGGTAGCCCGGCTTCCGTAAAGGTGAAAGCGGATGAGAACCTCCTGTCAGATATCCTGACCACCCGGGATGGAAAAAACCTGGATCTTCATACGCGGAATAATGTACTCATTCATTCTGCTGATCCGGTCAAAATTTATATCACCCTACCTGATCTGAAGAAGCTGAGTTCCAGCGGAACCGGATCATTCGAAAGCAAAAGCCAGCTTAAAGTGTCGGACCTGAATATCACCGTCAGCGGCAGATCGAAGCTGAACCTGAATCTAATCGGTAATGATATCCAAACGGTTGTTTCCGGATCAGCGGATATCAAACTGGAAGGGGCATCCCCAAAATCCGCCTATGCTATTTCAGGGCGTGCTGAGGTAAATGCATTAGGACTCCTGAGCAAGACCTGTGACATTCAGATTTCCGGGATGGGAAATGCAGAGGTGAATGTCAGCGACCAGATGAAGGTGGTTATTTCCGGAATGGGAAATATCCGTTATCGGGGCAATCCAAAGATCAGCCAGGTGATATCAGGCATGGGAAAGATTTCCAGCGAATAAACAGGTTGCCCAGGTGCCCTGTTTTTTTTAACTTCGCTTCCAATAACCCATTCGGTCATGCCCTCATTTGATATTGTCAGTAAGGTAGATCCCCAGGTGCTGGACAATACCATAAATACCGTAAAAAAGGAAATCATCAACCGGTTTGATTTCAAGGACAGCCATGTGCAGATTGAACTGAATAAGAAAGAAATGAGCCTGATTCTCGAATCTGACAGTGATATGAAGATGAGGCAGATGACCGATGCGCTGGTCAGCCGCTCAGTCAAGCAGGGCTTGGACCCCCTGGCTTTTGACTTCAGCCGGGAAGCTTATCAGAGCGGGAAACATGTGAAAAAAGAAGTCCCCATACGCAATGGCCTGAAACAGGAGGATGCCAAACGGATCCTCAAAGCAATCAAGGAAAGCGGGTTAAAGGTGCAGGGGCAGATCATGGATGATATCATCCGGGTCAACGCTAAGAAAATTGATGATCTTCAGGCAGTCATCCGCCATTGCAGGTCAGGTGATTTTGGGATTCCCCTGCAATTCCTGAATATGAAAAGCTGAAGGCAGTCCTAACCCTTGGCCGGTAACCCGAAATCACCTATATTTGCCCCTCAAAATTAAGTTACCCATGAAACAGGGCATTCACCCGGAAAACTACAGGTTCGTGATTTTCAAGGATATGTCCAACGGACATGCCTTTTTAAGCCGGTCTTCTGCCCCTTCCCGGGAAAATATCAGCTGGGAAGATGGGAAAGAATATCCGCTCATCAAACTGGAAATTTCCAATACCTCCCATCCATTTTATACTGGAAAGAACATGCTGGTGGATACGGCTGGCCGAATTGATAAATTCCGCAAACGTTACGAAAAGAAAAAATAACTTGGTTTTCAGGTTAATCTGGATGGCCCGGGGCTGAAATAGCCGGGCTATTCTTATTTTTGGTCATGCGAAATATCATACTACAGGATGACCCGGTTGCCAGGGAAAGATTATTTCCTTTTTCACTGACCCGTCCGATTGGGGAAATCCAGGTAGGCATTACTACCCTGGCCGCAAAATGGGCGCATTACCTTGGGGGAACCGTATCTTACGGGACAGCTGACTATCTCCAGGAAAAATACCCCTGCCGTCTTATGGACGACAACTGGTTCATTTATTCCCATATCATTTCCAGTCCCGGGCTTGCAATATCCGTGATGGCATTAAAACCTGGTCAGGGACTTTCCCTGAAAGGGATGGTGTTCGCCTGGCGCAGCCAAAGGATGCCCCTTTCCGAAGAACTGGACTTGATCGAATACACCGGTGAACTGCGGATACTCGAACACCCCTATCATATTTTTCATTTCAATGGAGATTTGCTCAGGCAGGATTTCCAGATGCTGACCCGGGGAAGGCAATCTGCGGAAATTGCTGGGTCTAACCGACTGTTGGCCACCGAACATATTTTCCTGGAAAACGGGGCTATCGCGGAACATTGTTATTTGAATGCCACCAGGGGGCCAATTTACCTTGGAAAGGGAGCTGAGGTAATGGAAGGAGCCATGATCCGGGGTCCGTTCTCCATGGGTGAAGGGTCTGTGGTAAAGATGGGGGCTACAATCTATGGGGCTACTTCCCTGGGGCCTTTTTGCCGGATGGGCGGAGAGATCAAGAATGCGGTGGTCTTCGGTTATTCCAATAAAGCCCATGAAGGGTATCTCGGAGATGCCGTGATCGGGGAATGGTGCAATCTGGGGGCGAACACCAATTGCTCCAACCTGAAAAATAATGTAGGCAATGTCAAGGTCTGGGATGCGTACCGGAAGACCTATAGGTCCGCGGGAACTAAATGCGGGCTGATGATGGGGGACTATTCCCGCAGCGGTATCAGTACGATGTTTAATACGGGCACCGTAACCGGGATATCCTGTAATATATTCGGCGGGGATTTTCCACCTAAATTTATTCCTTCCTTTTCCTGGGGGGGTGCAGCCAGGTGGATGAAGTATGATCTGGAGAAAGCTATCGGGGATGCCAGGTCCTGGATGAAAATGAAACAGCAGGAAATGACAGGTCCGGAAGAAGACATCCTTAAATATCTGTTTTCACAAACAGGCTGAATTGATTTTAATCTGTACTGGCAGTCCTCAAGGGACTGATCACCAACCTAAACGCTAAAAAAGGAAGTGGTTCTCCTCCCTGGTGTCGTTCAAGGGTTCAAGAACCGGAATTTGATGAGAAAAATGATAGTTGCCGGCAACTGGAAGATGAACCTCAGTTTCCAGCAGGCCAATTCGCTGGTTCATGATATTCTCCGGGCGGATATCCCGATGCAGACCAATCATCTGGCGATTTTTGCTGCCCCGTTTCCATACCTCCAGAATGTGCAATCCCTGGTTAGCAGCCACTCCCAGTTTTTCACTGCCGCACAGAACTGCCACACGGGAAAATCCGGCGCTTTTACCGGAGAAGTATCGGCCTTCATGCTGCAATCGATCGGAGTGGAATATGTGATCCTGGGTCATTCGGAAAGAAGGGAATATTTTGGGGAAACGAGTGCCATACTCGTTCAAAAACTCAGGCAGGCGCTCGAGTCAGGCTTAAGACCCATTTTCTGCTGTGGGGAAACACGGTTGATCCGGGATGCCGGCACACAGAATGAATATGTGACCAAACAACTGGAAGAAACGGTTTTTTTGTTTTCCCCTGAACAAGCTGCCCGGATGGTGATAGCTTATGAGCCCATCTGGGCGATCGGTACGGGTCTGACCGCCTCGGCCGGTCAGGCGCAGGATATGCATGCCTTTATCCGAAACCTGATCCGCAAAAGATTTAATGCCTCGCTGGGGGAGGAACTTTCCATTATTTATGGGGGGAGCTGCAAGCCGGGCAATGCCAGGGAATTATTCGGCTGCCCGGATGTGGACGGGGGACTAATCGGTGGGTCATCCCTGGTGGCGGATGATTTTTTACAGATCCTGCAAAGCTTTTAAATTCGACCTTGACTGAATGGACGGGTATTTCCATTATTCAGCTGGAGACCTGGTGATGGAACACTGGTTGGAAGGCTCACTCGGATCCAATGGCTTTACAGCCATTAAAATGGCATTAACGATAATGAGAAAGGTCCTCGTTCAGGGGTTCTATCACCGGCAGGATGAGGTGAACAATGAAAAGAGTGACCAGGTATACACTGCCGACAATCAGGAATGCAAAGAAATAACCGGATTTACCGTAACTGTCCAAAATCCGGCCAAGGGAAAAATTGGCGATTATACTGGCAATTGCACCTACCATTCCTCCGATACCCACCACGGAGGCAGTCGCTTTTTTAGGGAAAATATCTGAAACCAGGGTAAAGACATTAGCAGACCAGGCCTGGTGGCCTCCCGCTGCAATTCCGATCAGCAGCACAGATATCCATTCATTTTTGGTTTGTGTGGCAAATATCACCGGCAGGATGATCAAAGCACAGATCAATAAGGTTATTTTTCTGGATTTATTGACTGTCCATCCCCGTTTAATGAAATGGGAAGAAAGCCATCCTCCGGAAATACTTCCTGCATCTGCAATCACATAAATGATAATCAGCGGTAAAGCCAGGCCCTGAAGGTTCAGCCCGAACTGGGCATGCAGGAAAAAGCTGCCCCAGAACAAATAAAACCACCAGGCAGCATCTGTTATTTTTGCTATGGCAAAAGCCCATGTTTCCTTTAGGAAAATGACCTGAATCCAGGCAATCTTTGCCGGGGATTCTAGACTGGAATCCCCGACGATATACTCCAGTTCCCGGGAACTGACTTTAGGATGGCTCTCCGGTTTTTTATAGATTTTCAGCCAGCATATCAGCCAGGTGAGACTGAAGATGAATGTGATGCAGAATGCATATTGCCAGTGTTTGCCATTATTGGCCACAAAAAGGGGAATGATGAGCGGGGCAAATATTGCCCCTACATTGCTCCCTGCATTAAAGATTCCGGTCGCAAAAGCCCGTTCCTTCACCGGAAACCATTCCCCGACAGTTTTGATGCAGGCGGGAAAATTACCGGATTCCCCGAATCCCAGGCCAAACCGCGTAAAGACAAAACCAATCCAGCCCATGGACCTGGTGATCAAGGTATGTAAAAGGCTGAAAAAGCTCCAGATAGCAATCGAAATAGCATAACCCAGCCTGGTGCCGATCCTGTCGATTATTCCGCCCATGATCAGCAATCCTGAAGCATAAGCCACCATAAAGGCATTCGTAATATAACTATACTGAATATTAGTCCAGTGAAATACATATTTCTGCAAAGTCGGTCCGAGAACTCCCATGATACTACGGTCCATATAATTTATGGTGGTGGCAAAAAACAACATGGAAAGTATTTTCCAACGGTATCTGCCGGACTTTTTCAGCTCTTCCATAAGTCCTGGAATTGAATTAAACGGATTCAGGTGTAAAGACCATCTCAGGGGGCGTTTGCAAATATACTTGCCGGTAACATAAAAGACAGGGATTTAATGAGATATATGGCATTCTCCTGGGGATTTCTTGTGGATAAATAGGGATTAACCCCCCGGATATTCCATGTACCTTCAACAATTAAAAACCTGCATGTCAATACAGGATATTATTGTGCTGGCTTCTGTTCTGGTATTAATCTCCGCTTTCCTGATTCACACGGTCCTGGAGGGGAGAGAAGTAAACAGGCTGAAGGAAAAGCAATAAGTAAAGAAGTAGCTTTTTTACTTTACCTGCATCCGGAGATTCATGGATTGTGCCGGAGTTCAGGAAGTCTTCATTCCCCATTCTCCATTCACCGCCGTTAAAGGATACCGACCATAAGGTTCACAGCGAAACCATTAATCAGTCATGCCCAGATTGGGCTATACGGTAATTGGGGGTAGGGCCGGTTGCCGGGCCTGGTTGAGTTGTTTTAATCCTGCCTGGATCAGGCGGAAACAGATCACCCATGCTATAACACCCAGGATAAGGTACTTCAGGTCCAGGTTGAAGGGTAACCGCATTAAGGAAAAGGGGGCATTCCAAATCATATGCACAGCCATCATGGAGATCATGATCCTTAAAAAGGCAGGCTCTTTCAACATATCCCACTTGAATGGTTTATCCTCTTTTACGAGCCATAATGCTGCGGCTACATTGGCGGTCCAGACGACATGCATAAACGGGGCGAGCAATCCGCGGGTGATGATGTTATTCACACCCTGAGCCATGCCTGAGGTGACGATGATACGGAAAGCGTAACCTGCACTTTCAAATGCCCCGAATCCCGTCCCCACAGCAGCTCCAAATAAAAGTCCGTTCAGAATCCATCGGAACCGTTTGGATTTCCCGACAAGTAGGATGACGATCAGCAACTTGGCGGATTCTTCAATAATCCCTGCTGCAGAAGCTCCCAGGTAGGTAGTGAAGAAATTGAATTTGCTATAAAATACCAGGGCGACAAACAAGGAAGCAATACCTCCGACAAAAAGTAACTGTATCAACATGAATATGGATACATTCCGGGGAATATTCATTTCCAGGAAGAAAATCATGGTGGAAAGGGGGACTGCAAATGATCCTATGAAAATAAGCCCGGGAACCAGGTTGGCATTGGAGAACATGATATAACCTGCATATAGAATAAAAGCCAGTGCCGCCGAAATGCCCAGCATCCTGGCAAACAGCCAAGGTTTACCCCATCCGATCTCCAGATTATCCAGATAGGGGGTATGCCCCGAGGTCCCTGTGATCAGCTGCGCCTCCATTTCTTCCGTAGTATGCTTTTTAAATACCTCTGAAAAAATATTTCCCAATTTGAAATCATGCAATTGTTCCAGCCCAATCAGTCCGTTTAACCGGTCCATCATTCCGGAAGATATCTTGCCTGCAGGAATATCTTTTCTGGTTCGCCATATGGAATCATTGATACGCAGTAAATCATGATCGAGGATTTCTCCTTTTTTGACTTCCCGGTTATTCAGGAAAACAGGGACCTGGCAGGAATCAGCATCAAAAAGGATCTTGCCTATTTCGCTGGAAAAAATCACAAATCCCTGGCCCGGAGAAAGTACTTTCACTGCCTGCTTAGGGTTACCGGAAATATGACCCATGGTGACCGGTTGATCACCCACGGAAAAACAGTACTGAAAGTCCTTTCCTGCAATGCACTCCAGGTAGACATCTTTTTTTTGGACATTGGTTACTTCCATGGGTTAAATGTTTTCAGAAAGAAAGGTAAACTGAAGAGATTCCGACAATCGTTTCCCTGCTTTATTTCCCGGCTATGATCATCCACATCAATTTTTGTCATATAAAAATCTCCTTTTCAATCATTTTTTACTGATAAAAAGGTTTTTTTTAAAATAGGGTAAAATACAAAAACACAGCTGATTGATCTATAATAAAGCACAGTTCTCCCCAGCTATCCGGCTTAATGGGCAAAACTTTTACTCCTGAGTATTTTTTATCCGGGAAAAGTTGTCGGATCCCATCAACACATTGATTAAAGTCAACGAAAATGATGAAAAGCGATATATTATTGATCCAATCCCACCTATTAAAAGGTTGATGGTAAACCCCAAATTCACCCGGATTGAAGAAAGATCAATCCGCGGCAATCGTTTTTTCCCCAAACCAAACACATGATAAAATGCCCCGGTAATGTCAAAGTCAATGGTACGGGCAATAGACCGTACCGGATTAATGTCAATTTTCTGCAACCTCATTAAATCAGTTAAAACAATTTATGTTAAAAATAGTAAATGTATTTTTTTATTTCCTAAAATTTTTAACCTGTCCTTCCTGGATAGGATTTAGGAGGCTGTATGGAACTCTCCGGAGAGATAGTCATCAGGCGACAGGTACAGGATTTATTATCCCTATTTTGCTTTTGCCTGGACAGGATGGGCAATAGATGGGTAATATGATCAGCATAGGAAGGCCGGGTAGGAATACCCGGCCGGAAACCAAAATCCAATCTGTAAAATCGGTAGATCGATGAAATATTTTTACCTGGGATTCTGAGGGATCCCGCTGAGCTGAATCTCGCCGATGGGTATTGGCCAGGTATAGCGAGGATCGTTCGGAGGAAGGGTAAAGGACTGTCCGCTGACAACCCGTTCCAGGGTGATGGCAAACCGGGAATCCTGGTTCAGCCGCCGCAGATCATTCCAGCGGATTCCACGGAACACCAGCTCCTTTCTCCTTTCCGCCAGGACCAGGGACAGGGCTTGGGTGGGAGAAGAAGCACTGTCTGGCAGAAAGCTGCCGGTTTTATACCGGTTTATCCTTAAGGTATTGAGATCGCTTAGGGCGGCGGATACATTACCCTGGCGGGCCTGACATTCTGCCCGAATCAGGTACATTTCATCGGTCGCAATTCCGGCGAACCGGGTATGTACCCCTGAATAGGTTCCTTTAAAATTCAGGCGGCCCTGGCGGGTCAGGAAAAAGGCGGTACGCCTCAGGTCATTGGTATCATAACTCTGGTAAAGGGTGGAGTCAATCATAGTGAGGCTGGAATAAAAAATGCCGTAGGAGATCAGCTCGCTTTCAAAAAGAACCTCAGGGTTGAATTTTACAAAAGGGTAGGTAGCCGAAAGATTGAGCTGATTGTAATCCATCAGGGTACTGTTGAGCTGTAAAGCGGAATCCGCCTCATTTCCTGCCTGGGTATATTGCTGCATATCCAGATATATCCTGGCTAGCAACCCATAGGCAGCCGCCTTGCAGGGGAAAGTCTTTATAGGGGTATTGACCGGAAGAAGGGGAAGGGCTGCATCCAGGTCCTTGATCACCTGGGCAAAAGTCTGTGCAAGGGTTCCACGAACAGATTTGGTATTGATATCCGCACTGAGGCGGATGGGGATCCCCCACTGTATGGCTGCAGAATCAGGATGATATGGAGCACAGAAGGTAATGGCCAGATTGTAAAAGGCAAATGCCCGGTCGAACAGCGCAATACCGGTGAGCTGTTGCTGCTCGGTGCGGGTCGACGTGTCGGCGGGTAGGGAGGCCAGGCCAGCCAGGACCACATTGGCGTAAAATACCTGTTCATAGGGAATATTCCAGTCTGAGACAGGGGCACCTTCGTACACATCCTGGGCCCAGGTATACCCGTTTCTTTCCTGAACTGTATAGGCGGCTTCCAGGTTTTGGGCGGTGGTATAATAATCGTCACTGCCCAGTTCACCCAGCGCAGGAGTAATATTGAAGACCTGTTCATTGCTGAGCAGCTGTTGGAAATCACTGAGGGTTACAGGTACCACCAGGGCGTCGGAAGACCGGATATCCAGGAATTCCTTTTTGCAACCATTTAATCCAACCAGGGCAAGCCCCATCGAGAAAAGGATGATCTTTTTCATATTATTTTTTTTCAGTTAGAAGTTCACCCGCATCCCCAGGGAAATGGATCTGGATGGTTTCAAATACAGGTAATCTGGGTCCAGTCCATCTTTATTGGCGCTCCAGAGTATTCCGAGGTTATTGAGGTACGCATATAATTGAATATGGGAAAAAGGCAGCTTCTTCCATTCCACCCTGTCCAGGTCATAGGACAGGCTGATATCCTGAAGCCGGATATTATCCCCTTTTTCCACCAGGGCCTGGGAATACAGATAGAAAAGGTCCCGGTTGGAATTGATCTGAGCGGGCATGGAAGGCACATTGGTGTATTTTTCATCGCCAGGTTTCTGCCAGCGTTTGTCAAAATCCGGATTTCCGCCTTGCCCGCTGAGTAACTGGGTATAGTTGATTGAGCTTTTCCGGAAATAATAGCCAAATTCGAAACTAATATTGGCGGAGAGGGAAAATCCTTTCCAGGAAAAGGAATTGCGCAGGGAGCCATAAACAGTAGGTCGGGCTGGACCATCGTACACCATGCTGTCGGGGGCGGTCTTGTTCACCATATTTACATAATCCTCACTGATTTGGCCCTGGTAATAGCCCCGGGGATCTCCGGTAAGCGGGTCCAGGCCGGCCCATCGGAAACTGTACAGGGAATAAACCGCCCTGCCCTGAAGCGGAATGATCGCAGTGCCTGAAGCGAATTCTGCATATTGAATGGCAGAGACCTGCTCCTGATACCTGGTCACGACATCAGTGACATGGGTCAGCAAAAGTTGGGTCATCCATTTCAGGGGTCCGTCCAGGTTCCGCGTGTTGAGCACCAGGTCAAAGCCATGGCCCCGGCTACTGGCTGAATTTCCCTGAAATTGGGTAAAGCCGGTGGAGGGGGCAGCCGGAGTGAAGGCAATCAGGTTGAGCCCCTGCTTAAAATAATAATCCAGGGAACCGGAGATCCTCCCTTTACGGGTCGCGAAGTCCATACCCAGATTGATCATCTGGTCTTTTTCCCAACTGAGGTCCGGATCCGGGGGATTGATGATGGTTTCATAGGGTTGACCGGCAAAGTAATTTACCTGGGATGCTGTCTTTGCCGTGGTATAGGCGGTGACATTATTGTCCAGGTTGCCGCTGTATCCATAGGTCAGCCTCCCCTTGAGCAGGGGCAGGAACCGGGAGTGGTAAAAAGATGCTTTGGAGAGGATCCACGCTGCGCCTGCGGACCAAAGCGGCACTCCCCGAAGGTTGGCATTGACTCCGAATATATTGGACAGATCACGTCTGGCACTTCCCGAAAGGATATATTGATCCTTATAGGTATACACTGCATTGGTGAAAAAAGACTCAAACCGGTTGGTCAGGGAACTCCTGTCATTTACATAAGGGATTGTATAGGTTTCATAAGGATCATAATACATCGGAAACTGCGTGATATAATCCACGGGCTGGCTGGTGGCATGCAAGGGATCATAACCATAAAGCCGGTAATCCGCCGCATTGGACCCGGATTCCATCGATTCGAAACCAGCCAGGACCTGCAGTTCATGGGCTGCCCAACGGTGATTAAAATTCAGCTGGCTCCGGAAATTCCAGCTGATGGTAGAACCCTGGTTTCCGTCCAGGATGGCTCCCTGGGGTATCGGCATGCTCAGGGAACTATCCGGGTTAACCTGGGTATAGGAATTGATGAGATTCCGGGTCAGATAGGTCTGCTGACTGTACAGATTATTTCCCTGGCTGGACAAGTTCTCATACTGGTATAATACCTGTCCATTAATGGAAGGAGAAAAGGTATACCTGGCACCCAGGTTGATCCGGTAGTCCGACTGATGGACCGTATTGGCTGCCAGTTTGAGTTCTTCCAGGGGAGAATAGGACCAATCCAGCAGTCCCTGTCCGGGAGCGGACTGAACAAAAGGGGTATTATAATCATGCACCACAGGAAGGGGATTGCCTGCAGCCCCTGCCAGCTGGGCATATGGATAAAGGGGAACCCCGGGGGAGAAATCAATTCCACCGTAACCCGGATTATTGTCGGTGGTCAGACTTTCCGTGTAATAGAATCCGGACCGGATGGACAGCCTGTTTTTCAACAATTCATAATTGTCGGTGGCCTGGATCGTTTTCCGGGCATAGCCGTTTCCCACCAGGTTCAGCTGATCATTATCATAGCCAGCAGAAAGATAATACTGCTGGCGGGCAGATCCTCCGCTCAGGTTCACCGAATATTGCTGATCCAGACTCCTGCGGTAAAAATATTTTTCAAAATCCCGGCGGACATCAATATTTTTCAGGGCATTGATCTGGCTGTTTGCTGATGCAGAGTCGATGGTGCCATTAGTTTCAGCGATCAGCAATTCCACCACCGGGGTAAGGGGTTCCTGGTCAAAGGAATATTCGGCATATTGATAATAACCCTGGTTATACAGCATTTCTTCCGTATTGATGAAATCGGCGGAGGAAAGGGTGGGGATTGAAAACAGATCAGGCTCCTGGCCGACGGTGATATTGGCGTTGAGCGATACCCGCAACGGGGTGTTGAAATGTCCTTTCTTGGTGGTGATGACGATGACTCCATTACCAGCCCTGGCACCCCAGATCGCGGCAGCTGCAGCATCCTTGAGCACGGTTATACTTTCTACATCATTGGGATTGATATCGTTGATATCGCCGCTAAAGGGAAAATTATCCACGATGATCAAAGGCTGGTCGTTGGCAAAGATGGTGCTCATGCCGCGGATGCTGAGGTCATTGACTGCACTCCCGGCATTATGGTTAAAAAGCAGTCCGCTGGTCACTCCTTCCAGCCGGCTGATCACATCGGGGGAAACCCGGCGGTTGAAGAGGGACTGATCCATTTCAGTGAATGACCCGGTGGTGCGCTGTATGGCAAGGGTCTGGTACCCAGTAGAAACGACCACTTCCTTCAGCGGGTTACCTCCCTGGTTCAGCGCTACCCGAATAACAGCCGGAGAATGCCGGTTAAAAGAAATGATCTGAGAATCGTATCCGACATAACTGATCCGCAGGTGTCCGTTGGATACTGAGGTGGTCAGCTGAAATCGGCCTCCGGCATCCGAGGTGGTTTGAGCCCCGGTTTCCAGGATGGTCAGGGTGGCTCCTTTCAAGGGCAGGTGGGTGCGGGAAGAAACGATAGTTCCGTGGAGCTCCAAACTATCTCTGCGTAGCATTCCGCTGGCATTTACACCGCTTCCCAGCCCCCATACCAGTAAGCAGGCAGCATAAGGGAGGATCCGACCAATCAGGTATCGGGTTAGCCTGCGTTCCGGGATAGTAAATAGACATGTATTCATGGGATGAGTTTTAGGATTGGGTGATACAGACTAGCAAATGACCATCCTGGGGTTTTTCCATTCTCCTTCCATTCCAGATAACATGCAGGCAATGATTTGCCCGGTCATATTAACAGCGGGAGGGTCAGGGGATAGTACCAGCCTGAGAAAAACAGGGAAGAAGGGTTCCGGCAAAGACGGCCGGAACCTGGATCAGACAGGAGCCTTTGGCTTGAGGGAATATTTTTTGAGGATATAAATACTCCAGGTGAGTTTCCCGGAAATGCTGCCTGAAGAACCCAGGAGGCAGCCCGCGGGATTTGGCCCATTTACCCAGTTCCGCCATCGCCGGATTACCTGGAAGGTGCTGGCCAGGGGATTCCCTAAACTGGGATGAAAGGGAATAATTCCCTGATCAATGCCTGCAATAGGATATCGGGAAATCTGGTGCATAAATTTTCCAGGGGTTTAACTTTCCGCCTGCACATCACCTTAAAGGGGGCAAAGAAAGCCGATAAATCGAGGATTATAAAATAACACGAGTTGTATTTTACTAAGTAATAGTTGTATTTCACAACCTGAATTTTTCTATATTTGTCCATATGGACACTACTGCCCCTCCTGCCATTCCTAAAACAGTTCATCAGGGTCGCAATATCCGGCACTTCAGGGAGCTGCGCGGAATCAAACAGGAAAGTTTTGCCGCAGAGTTGCATATGAGCCAGCAGAACCTTTCCAGAATTGAACAAACTGCCCTGCTGGATGAACAAACCCTCCTGCTCGTCTCGGGTGCCCTGGGGGTTAACCCGGAGACTATCCGCAATTTTGACCCGGATTCCGCGATCAACCTCATCAATAATATCCACGATAATAAATTCGATAACAGCTCTACGGCCATGATCTACCAGCAGTTCAATCCCTTGGAAAAGATCATTGAGCTATATGAACGGCTGCTGAAAATGGAGCGGGAAATGATCCAGCTGGAAAATCGCTTCAGGCAACTGCAGGAAAGCAGGAATGCCGGATAACCTCCCTGAACCGTTTGCGCTCAAGTTTAGTCCCCTGAACAGGCGGGAGTAAGATTTTACTCCTTTAATCTTCCAGAATCCCCGTCCGGCGGCCTTTATCCCGCTTTCATAAAAATTTATCCCGCAAATCAAAATACCAGACCGGAAGTACCGGTAGATTAGGGGATAAAACCCTATTATGGAAACAGTGATCAGCAACAATGAGGCATTCATTTCCTCCCTTCTTATTCAGATGGAACATCACCTGGAACAAACGGGATTGGCACAGTCCGACCCGCTTGACCGGTCCAGGGCTTCGATTAAAATTGTCCGCAATGCCCTGGATCAGCTCAAGGGCTTTACCCTGGAACAGGGATTTCCCTGCATACAGGAGGAGATCCGTTTTTTCCGCGAAACCAAACCCCGGTTTGTCAGCCAGCTGATATACCACTGCAGGTTTTATCAGGTCCAGTATAGTAAACCCTTATTCCGGAACAGACTCATGGAAGAGTACCTGATGAAACAGATGACCCGTATAGAATATTTTTTTCACAAGCACAGGGAATTTTATCAATATATCAGGGACAACCAGAACCAAATGGACGGGCAATACTTTGTCAGGGGTTCGGAGGATACCTTTCTTTCCCTGGACAATTATTTTTTTAATGCGGACACCCGATTTTCCACAGGGTATGATTATCTGGTTTCCTGCATCATTGCCTACGAACGGCTTGGAAACTGGTTATCTGCGGAATTGCAGGAGTTACCCCAGCATCATGCGCCCAGACAACAACCTTTGGGAAAGCTGAAGTGGACCGGCTCCAAGGCAGCCCTGGTAGAGCTGATTTATAGCCTGCAGTCCTCCGGTGTATTTAATCAAGCCACCGCAGACATCAAACAGATTGCCAGTCATTTTGAATTCCTTTTTCAGGTAGACCTGGGTGGTTATTACCGGACATTCCAGGAACTCCGATTCCGAAAAAAGAACCGCACTGCCTTTCTCGACCAGCTGAAAGACAATCTCGTCCGCAGGATGGAGGAAACGGATGCCGCTTTTGAAGCCCGCTGATCCTATTATAGCCGTATCCGGAAAACTTTTCTCCCAAGTGGGGTTCAGGTATGGGGGGACCCAAAGAAGTGTGCGGCATTTTTGTCTTCGAAATAAATAAACGGGAACTTATGGAACTTTCTATACCGTGGATGAAAATCCTGTTCTTGGGGTTGGCGGTCATCCTGGCATATTATGCGATCCGCCGATTGATCAGGTGGGTATGGCTGAAAATGATTTGGTTACACAAGGTGCTGGATATCCGGTTACAGGTCCGGTTCCGAACTGAAGGGAAGGAGAACCCAGGGGGGTCAATGCTCCCGCAGGATCTGTTTGCCGGGGGCAGCCAGCTGGCCGGTGTGGCTGAATCCGGAAATTATGTGGCGGAGCAGGATCTGTATGGCCTGGTGTACCGGCTGTCCGGCGAAGTGCAGCGCATCATCCATCAGGCCGCCCTGGGCAAATGGCCCAGGGAAGAGTTAGTCAGAGAGCTGCGGGATAATTTCAGGACATACCGGTTCCTGAAAACTTCCCCCTACCGGTTTGCCTTAGATAATTTGGTATCCTCCACCTGCGAAAAGATTTGTGCCATCCGGTTAAATGAGGAAGAACTAAACGGATTATGGAAAGGATGATTGTCGGATCTCCGGGATCCGGGCAGTATCAATGAATAGATTTCATTCAAAAAAAAAAGCGATGAACAAAGAAAATCTACAGTACCTGCAGAACACCGTGAAATTTTTGGGTTTTGAGGAAAGCCTGCTCTCAGAAATGCAGCGGCAAATGAAGGAAGACGCCCCCGAATTTCAGTTGAAGGCCACGGGACATTTTAACCGGGACGAAGTCGGGGCCCTGCTGTATTTCAGGAAATCCGAGAAAACGGATTTTTATTTTTTCAATAAGTTTGATCTTGTGGTCCTTCATGACAAGGAGCCGGAAAAGGACCGGTCGCAGACCTTTTTCATTCATGGCGGCTCGGGAGTTACATTCAAGGAGGCGTATAACCTGCTGGAGGGACGGGCGGTGTATAAGACGTTGCTGGATCAGGAAGGGAAAAAATACCAGGCCTGGATGCAGCTGGATTTTAGCAAGGTGGACGCAAACGGCAATTACCGGTTAAGGTATTTTTATTCTTCTTACGGGTATGACCTGGAAAGGACCCTTTCGGCTTTTCCCATCCGTGAGCTGGGCAACGAAGATGAAAAGGAAATGCTGATCATTTCCCTTAATCGGGGGAACCGCCAGTTGGTGAGCTTCCTGACCGCAGGACGGGAACAGCGCATGTATATTGAAGCAGCCCCTCAGTTCAAGTCGCTGAATGTATATGACGGTGCTTTAACCAGGGTCCGCCAGGCTTTCCGTCCGGATATCGGGAAGGAAAATTCCCCTGCCGCAGACGGAGCCTCCACCGGCGATGGAGCAGGAGGGAATCTACCCGGGTAGTCTACAGATCAACTTGGTACCCCCGTGGAATGGATATGGGGGCCTGATTACCGGCAATGATCCCTTCCTGGGCCATCAGGATGCCGGTAGAATTCGGGCGGGTATTTTCTGAGCCTGATAATTTTTCATTGCCAGGTGCGTTTTAAAAGCATCCATGAAAAGACTCCTGATTTGGCTGGTTGCCCCCTTATTATTTTACCAGCCGCGCCTGGCTGATGCCCAGGGTAATGATGTGGGTATCATGGGGGGTGCCAGTAATTATTCCGGCGATCTGCAACCCAGCAATTATACATTCTTTGAATCCCATCCTGCCTTCAGTTTCATGTACTGGAGGGAACTGAACGGACATGTCAACCTGAGAACAGGTATTTCTTTTGGCCAGATATCCGCAGACGACCGGTATAACCCTAAATTATCCACCCGGATCCGTAATCTCAGCTTCCATTCCAACATCACTGAAATTCAGTTCGGGGTGGAATACCATTTTATCAATATGTATACCCATCGGTTCAGTCCCTATATCTTTGCCGGGTTAGCCATTTTCCATTTCAATCCTACTACTGTAGACACCAATGGCAGAAGGGTCGCCCTGCAACCGCTCAGTACGGAAGGAGAAGGATTAGCCGCTTATCCCGGACAGCATCCCTATAATCTGATCCAGGTGGACATTCCTTTGGGGGGAGGATTGAGTTATGCGGCTACTTCCAATTTAACTGTCGGTATAGAGATCGGCCTGAGAAAAACCTTCACGGATTATCTTGATGATGCGAGCACTATTTATGTGGATAAAACCGCCTTGCTGGCTGCCAAGGGTCCGGAAGCGGTGGAACTGGCCTTCCGGACCAATGAACTACCGGGATACCAGGCCACTCCCTATCCTGCCGCAGGCACTCCCAGGGCTTCATCCCGGTATAAAGATTTCTATTATTTCACCCAGCTTTCCATTGCCTACCGCCTGCCGGAAGGGAAGAATCATTCCCATATAACCACCGCAACCGGACTGGAAGGGGCTGAACGCGCAGTCCGCTGCCCGCCCAACGCTAAAAAGAAATGATTAATAGTATTTGGGCGCCGGTTCCGCGGTATAGATCAATCCATGGAGATTGATCTATACCCCTGCCGGCCTGGGATTGGCGAACAAACCAATTTCACGTTTTTTTCATTCCAGGAGCGACTGATGGCTCGGTTCCTGTTATTCTTCCTGCTGGTGTTCCATGGAGTTGAAGTTGGCGGGAGGATCATTTTAACATCCGACGCCCCCCTGCAGATCAGCACGCTGGCCAAACTCCCTTTGAAACCATGCAGGGAAATGGACTTGATGGCTGAAGTCAACCCATTTCAATCAGCCGAACCTTTCCGGGACTGAGCATTTCTTTCGTAATTTTAAGAAAATCAGGGAATGGCATTCCGTAATCTCAGGCATTTTATCCAGGTGCTGGAACAGGAAAACGAACTTGTCCGGATTAAATCCTTTGTGGATCCCAAGCTGGAGATTACTGAAATCACCGACCGGATAAGCAAGTCTCCGGATGGGGGGAAGGCTCTTTTATTCGAGCATACTGGTTATGGATTTCCGCTGCTGATCAACGCCCTGGGCAGCCGGCGCCGGATGTGCCTGGCCCTCGGGGTCCGGGATTTAAATGAAATCGCCAGGGAAATCGAGTCCCTGTTCCAGTCTATTTCCGGGCCAAAGGGGAATGCCCTGGAAAAACTGGCCTTGTTGCCGCTGCTGGGACGTTTTGCATCCTGGATGCCGGCCGTTATCCGGGGAAGGGGAAAATGCCAGGAAATAATCATGGATAAACCGGATCTCTACCGGTTTCCGGTGATGACCTGCTGGCCCAGGGATGGAGGTCCCTTCATTACCCTGCCGGTGATCCATACCCGCGATCCGGAAACGGGGATCCGCAATGTAGGGATGTACAGGATGCAGGTATTTGCTGCGGACCTCACGGGGATGCACTGGCACCGCCATAAAGTTTCGGCCAGGCATTTCGATGTGTACCGCCGGCTCGGAAAAAGGATGCCCGTGGCGGTATCGCTGGGTGGGGATCCGGTATACACCTATGCGGCAACTGCTCCTTTACCTGAAAATGTGGATGAATATATGCTGGCCGGTTTTCTGCGGAAGAAAAAAGTATCCCTGGTCCGCTGCCTCACCCAGCCTGAGATTGAAGTGCCGGAAGATGCAGATATCGTGATCGAGGGATATGTGGATCCCGGCGAGGAGTTCATCCTGGAAGGGCCATTCGGGGACCATACCGGGTATTATTCCCTGAGTGACTGGTACCCGCGTTTTCATGTGACCTGCATCACCCATCGGAAGGATGCGGTATACCCTTCGACGATAGTTGGCATTCCGCCACAGGAGGATGCCTGGATCGGCAAAGCCACGGAACGGATCTTTCTGGCTCCCCTGAAGATGACCCTGGTACCGGAAATCATCGATATGGAAATGCCGGTGCAGGGAGTATTCCACAACCTCCTTATTGCCAGCATCCACAAGAGCTATCCTGGCCAGGCCCAAAAAGTAATGAATGCCATGTGGGGTGCAGGCCAGATGATGTTCAACAAGATTTTAGTCCTTACGGACGAAGGTCCCCTGCTGTCCGATTACCTGGCTCTCGCCCGTTATGTGCTTTCCAGGTTTGACCCTGCGGTGGATGTGTATTTCAGCCAGGGCCCTATGGATGTCCTGGATCATTCCTGTTCCAGGCCAGGCTACGGAGGCAAGATGTGTATTGACGGCACGACGAAAACGGATGAGGAACCCGGAGATCGGAGGGTGTTCCCGGACATATCCCTGGATACAAATTCCCTGCTCGCTGAATTCCCGGAGATCATTCAGTTGAATGCATTTTTGTTGGATCAGGGTATTCCCTGCCTGATTTTCGCGGTAGAAAAAAAATATCCCCACCATATCGGGGAACTGCACCGCAGGCTTTTTTCCCGGGCAGACCTGCAGGGGATCAAATTAGCCCTGTACTGTGAACATACAGTGGATGTTTCGGATATCCCCCTTGCATTATGGCGGATCTGTAATAATCTGGATCCTCAGCGGGATCATTTTATCCAGGATCATCACCTGGGACTTGACGGCACCCGGAAAACCAAGGCCTTGGATGGATTCCAGCGAGACTGGCCAAATATCATCGTGATGGATCAGAAAACCATTGATGTAGTGGACCGCAAATGGCCCGGACTGAACCTCGGACCCTTGCTCAGTTCCCCTTCACTGAAGTATGCCAGCCAGCTATATGGAGATGAAGCCTCCGTCAATGGTTAACCGGACCCATTCCCGCCATACGGGCTATCAGGGCAGAAGTAGAATATCCTTCGGTCAGGGGTACCCGCATTACCCTTCCTCCGTAAGCCAGGACATCCGCTGCACCGGCAATCTGTTCCTGGGTATAATCATTCCCCTTCACGAGCACATCAGGGCGGATGAGCCGGATTAAGGCGGCAGGATCATCCTGTTCGAAGAAAACCACCCCATCCACGAACTCCATAGCAGCCAGCACCAAGGCCCGCGGATATTGCAGGTTTATCGGCCGCCCGGTTCCCTTCAGCCTCCGGACGGAATCATCGCTGTTCAACCCAATGATCAGCATATCTCCAAATGATGCCGCCTTCAGGAGGATATCGATATGGCCCTGATGGAGTATATCAAAACAGCCATTGGTAAAAACCACCCGCTTACCGGTCATTCGCCAGGACATGACCTGTCGCCTGAGCTCGGGCAAAGGAAATATTTTACGGGTGATGATCTGCTGCTTGTCCAGGGGTTTGGCGGTTGATGAGCGGCAGTAAAACTACACAAAAAAAACCTCCAATGACGATGAGCAGGGTTTGGGTGCTCCAGATGATCCAGCCCAGGGCATAGGCCAGGGCAGAGCCGGTGCCATATAAGACCAGGGTTTGTTCCACCATTAATTGATAGGCCCCGATACCGCCCTGGGTCAGGATCATGCCAATGCTTCCAAAGGCCAGGACGGAAAAACAGGCACCCAGGGAGAGGCTGCTGGTGGATTTCAGGGTATAGAAACCGATATACACCATACCGAAATAAAGCGTCCAGAGCAATAGGGTATACATGATAAACAAACCCCGGTTCCGCATATTCCGGATTGATCTCATGCCTTCCCAGACCCCTTTTAACAGCAGGTGCAGCCGAAGGCCCAGGAGAGTATGTTTTAACCGGGCCAGCAGGTACCAGACCAGGCCTGCAGTAAAGAGCAGGAATCCGGATAGCCAGAAGATCCAGGAATTCCCCTGCAAATGGAATAATCCGGTTAACCTGACCAGGATTTCCTGATGGAAAAAAGCGCCTAATATCCTGAACTGGAAGGCAATAGTAGCCGTCAGCAGGACAAGCAGGGAGAGGGCGTCCACCGCCCTTTCGGTAATCATCGTACCAATGATCTGGTTAGCGGGTAGCCTTTCATGCCGGGCCAGTACGGCGCAACGGGTGATCTCCCCGAGGCGGGGAAAGGCCAGGTTGCCCAGATAGCCGATCATCACGGCACAAAATACATTGATCAGGGAGGGGTTATACCCCAGGGGTAGGATCAGCAATTTCCAGCGGGCAGCCCGGGTGATATGGCTGGCCAAGCCTGCCAGCAGGGCAGGGATCAGCAGCATATAGTTAGCGGTCCGGAATGCCTGAATGCCCTGTCGGCGCTGGATCGCTGTCAGGTTATGGGTGGCCAGCCAGATCAATCCGATGCCCAGGCCCAGGAAAAGGGCAAACTTCAGGATACCGGCAACCGGTCTGTTCATTTCAGCGGGATGAAATCAAAGCCTGTTTCCTTCCTTGGGAAAGACTGCCAGGGGTTGATGCTTCCTGGCTTCCGATATATCCATCAGCGCATAGGAAAGCACGATCACGATATCACCGACTACCCCCCTGCGTGCTGCGGGTCCATTGAGACATACCGTACCCGAGCCCCGTTTTCCACTGATCACATAAGTCTCCAGCCGGTCCCCGTTATTGACATTGACCACCTGGACCTTCTCATTTTCGACCAGGTTGGTGGCATCCATCAGGTCCTGGTCAATGGTGATACTGCCCACATAATTCAGGTTGGCTTCGGTGATCACCACCCGGTGGATCTTGGATTTGAGCACTTCAATCAGCATAGGGCTGTAAAGGTAGGATATTTCAAAAAATGGGCAGGTGGTTAAATCGTTCCGGCTAAATCAATAAGTTATCAATTAACCGGATGCCTCCGATCCTGCCTGCGGCAAGGATAACTATCGGATCTCCATTGCCTGGATTTTCCAGCGTATGCAGGGTTTGCTGATGGGCTATTTCCAGGTAATCCACGGTAAACCCGGCTTTGTCCAGTTGATGAACAGCATCTTTTTTCAGGTCGTGGAATGGAAGGGTTTCCAGGTGGTCCCGGACGTATTGCAGGGCTTGATAGAGGGCTGGGGCCTTACTCCGGCTCATCGGGTCGAGTCTTCGGTTGCGGCTGCTCATGGCCAGTCCGTCCTGTTCCCGAAGTGTAGGACAGATCTCAATCCGGGGTTTCCAGGGGAGGAATTCAACCAGGTGACGAATGATCAGGCATTGTTGATAATCCTTCTGTCCCAGCAGCAGGATATCAGGCCGGACAATGCTGTTCAGGCGGTCCACCGCCTGGGCCACACCCTGGAAATGGCCCGGCCGGAAATGTCCTTCCAAAATTGATCCCAGGTATCCCAGTGGATAGGAAGATAATCCGGTCAAACCTTCCGGATACATTTGATGTACCGGAGGCATGAAAAGGATATCGGCCGGGACTGTCTCCAATATCTTAATATCCCTTTCCGGACTGCTGGGATATCTGTCAAAATCCGCCTGATCGGTAAACTGGGTGGGATTAACAAAAATACTGCAGACTACCTGATCGGTCAACCGGGCAGCTGCATGCACCAGGGAAAGGTGACCCTCATGAAGGGCACCCATGGTGGGTACAAAGCCAATCGATTTATCTTTTTTTTGAAGAATATCCAGGTTTTCCCGGAGATCCACTACATTATTGAAAATTAGCATATTACTTCATATTCAAACTCCGGACATTCAATCCCCGGTAATTAGCGGATTTTTGTTTAATTTTGCCAACCAATTTAATTGAATCGCTCCTATTAATTATTATTAAATGCCTGCAAAGAAAAGAATTCTTTTTATAGTACAGGAAATGGCGCCTTACCTGGAACTGACAGGGTATGCGGCCATAGTGAACAGGCTGGCCATCCGGGCCAATGAAACAGGTTTGGAAGTGCGGGTGATCATGCCGAAATTCGGGACCATCAATGAACGCCGCCACCGGTTGCATGAGGTTGTCCGGCTCTCAGGGATCAACATCATCATTGACAATGATGATTATCCGCTCATCATAAAGGTGGCGTCCCTGCCCACGGCTAGGCTTCAGGTGTATTTTCTGGACAATGAGGATTATTTCAAGCGGAAGTTCGTATTCAATGATGAATCCGGGGTATTTTATGAAGATAATGCCAACCGGGCGGTATTTTTCTGCAAGGGGGCCCTGGAAACGGTTAAAAAGTTCGGATGGCCTCCCGATATCATACATTGCGGCGGGTGGATGACCGCGCTGGTCCCCATGTACCTGAAAACTGCTTATAAAAAAGAACCGGTATTTGCCGATGCCAAAGTAGTTTATACCCTTGACCCTTCCCGGTTCACCGAGAAGTTAGGTACACAGTTTCTCAAAAAAGCCATGATCAGCAATCAGATCCGGGAAAAGGATATGGATCCCTACAAGGAAGGCAGCCATTCGGCGATGAACCGCGGAGCTGCCATCTATTCGGATGCTATTGCCCTGTCAGCAGAAAAGACAGACCAGAAACTGCTGGATGAACTTAAAAAGGATAAATCCAAGCTGATCCTGCCATTTCAGAAAAACAATCCGGACGTTGCAGATTACCTGCATCTTTACCAGCAACTGTACGGAGATAAATAATGGCAGGGGGCAGGCAGCCGGAACCCTGCCTTCCCATGACTTTCCTTTCCCTGGTAATTTCCGGAACCTTATCTTTGCCGACAAAAAAAATAGAAATGCCTTATTTATTTACTTCAGAATCGGTATCCGAAGGACATCCCGATAAAGTTGCGGACCAGATATCCGATGCCCTGATCGACAATTTCCTGGCCTTTGATGCCCAGTCGAAAGTAGCCTGCGAAACCCTGGTCACCACGGGTCAGGTGGTGCTGGCCGGGGAAGTTAAATCAAATACCTACCTGGATGTGCAGAAGATAGCCCGTGAGGTAATCAGGCGGATCGGTTATACCAATAGTGAATACATGTTCGAAGCCCATTCCTGCGGTATTTTCTCTGCCATCCATGAACAATCCGCTGATATCAACCGGGGAGTGGAAAAAGGCAATAAGGAAGATCAGGGTGCAGGCGACCAGGGCATGATGTTCGGTTATGCCACCAATGAGACAGATAATTTTATGCCATTGCCCCTGGACCTGGCCCATAAATTGTTGATCGAACTGGCTATTCTCAGGAGAGAAAACAAGCAGATCAAATACCTTCGGCCGGATGCCAAATCCCAGGTCACGATCGAATACAGTGATGCAGGGAAGCCGGTCCGCATAGATTCCATTGTCATTTCCACCCAGCATGATGAATTTGACACGGATGAGAAAATGGCCCGTAAAATCAGGGAGGATATTATTAAGATCCTGATCCCCCGGGTGAAAAAGCACCTCAAACCCGGCCTGCAAAAACTGTTCAACGACCGGATCACCTATCATATCAACCCCACGGGGAAGTTTGTTATCGGGGGACCCCACGGTGATACCGGGTTAACCGGCCGCAAGATCATTGTGGATACCTACGGTGGCAAGGGTGCACATGGAGGAGGGGCATTTTCCGGCAAGGATCCTTCGAAAGTGGACCGTTCGGCCGCTTATGCAGCCCGCCATATTGCCAAAAACATGGTGGCTGCCGGCATTTGCGAGGAGATGCTGGTGCAGGTATCCTATGCTATCGGTGTGGCGAAACCCATGGGCATTTATGTCAACACCTACGGCACCTCTCATATCACCCTGAAGGATAGTGAGATCGCCGAAAAGATCACTGAAATTTTTGATATGCGTCCCTATGCCATCGAGCAGCGCCTGAAACTGCGTTTCCCCATATATTCCGAAACTGCTGCCTACGGACATATGGGAAGAAAAAATGAAATAGTCACCAAGACCTTTGAGACTCCCGAGGGTAAAAAGAAAACCATGAAGGTGGAATTATTCACCTGGGAAAAAACGGATTATATCGACCGGGTAAAAAAAGCATTTCAGCTCTGATGGATATAATCCCGGTCAGCGGCACAAAATCCATCATTTACCTTTCTTTCAGGCCTGTATCAGGTCATTCGGACAGATGCCCCAGGGCTACCGGAAAATGACCGGGATTTCCAGCCAGAAATCACCCGTTATTTTTCCGGTAAAGAACTGTATTCCCGGAAATGACCAATGACTTATACACCGGTTCTTCCTTAACTTACCTGTCAATCGGTCCTCAAGCATTTTGCTGCACAATCTGGATTATTCCATACATTAGTCATCAAAAACAGTCTCCTAAAATTCTTACATCATACAGATTTACCCATGAGATTTTTTCTTTCCCTCATTCAGGGTTCCCAAAAATGGAACCTGCTCAGGCAATTGGCAATCTCCATGCTTATCCTATTAGGCGGTGCGCCCTTCCTCACTGCAGGGGCTCAGCAATATACCCGGGGTATCGGGGTTTATCCAGGCGACCCCAGGCAGAACTTTGCGCCGTCGATGCAGGTGGACAGGGTGCATTACAGGAACCTGGCCCTGGACAGACCTGCCTATCAGTCGAGCAGCTATGATTATAATCTGACGGCCCAGCTGATCACGGATGGTATCATTGATACCATCCTTCCCGGTTGGATCGTAACCAGTACCAGTTCATTTGGCATTCAGCAAAGAAATGGCCGGGAGCACGTACTGGACCGGCATGCTTCTTCCACACAGGCTCTTGAAGGGCCAGCAGCATGGCTTCAGATTGAGATGGCAGGACATGCGGATATTCCGGTAGTGGACAGCTTTAATTTATCCGGATCCTTATTGGCGGACAGCCTTCCCCCTAAATCCTGGGAGGTCAGTATTGAAGGTTCTCCTGATGGGATAACCTGGGATACCCTGGGGATGGTGCAGGGAAAGGGATTGCCAGGCAGGGATGCCTTTGCGGATTTCAAGCGCAGATTCCCGAATCTGAATAAAATGTCTGCTCAGCAGCTGGCTTTTTTCAGCAGGTTTTTTCCGCCAAATCGCAGGATGTTCAGCTTTCCATTTAAGACCCATGGTCCCGTTCAGTTCCGGTATTACCGATTTGATGTCCATGACCCCAATGCCCGGAGCTGGACAATCGGGGATTTTGGAATTTTTGATCAGGGGAAATATGCTGAGATCGGAGGCCCCTATCATTTTACGAGTGCCTGGAAGAGCCAGGGTTCCCAAAGGGAATGGGTATATGTGGATCTTGGTGCCGAATGCTTGTTCAACCGGGTGAAGCTCTACTGGATAAGCAGGGCCCGGTCAGGGTCCATACAGGTATCTGAAGATGCCAGGAACTGGAAAGACATTGCCGGGATCCCCGATCATCCGGATCGGATGGATGATATTAAACTGTCAGGGCAGGTGAAGGGCAGGTATGTCCGGGTACTGATGACTGCCCCCGCTTCCCCTGCGAATGGATATATCCTCAGTGAGCTCCAGGTAATGGGCACCGGTGGCCCGGTCCCCATACCCCATCCGCAGGCAATTCCCGGTAAACAAGGTCGGATGAATTTGGCTGGCGGGGCATGGAAGTTGCAGCGCGTGTCCCAGGTCCCACAGGATGGTAGGACGATATCCACTGCCGGATATCAGGACAAGGGGTGGCTTGTCGCCACTGTTCCGGGAACCGAACTGGTCAGCTACCTGAATGACGGGGCCCTTCCCGACCCGAATTTCGGGGATAACCAGCTCCTGATTTCGGATGCCTACTTTTATTCGGATTTCTGGTATAGGGATGTATTCACCCCGCCGGTTTCCTACAAAGGCAGGGATACCTACCTAAACTTTGACGGGATCAACTGGGAAGCGGAAGTCTTCCTGAATGGCCATGATTTGGGGAGCCTGAAAGGGGCTTTTATCCGGGGCAGGTTCGATGTGACTGGCATATTGATCCCGGGCAGAAAAAATGTACTGGCTGTACGCATCATTAAAAATGATACGCCGGGCTTTCCGACCGAACAGAACAGGAACAGCACCGATGCCAATGGGGGAGAGCTGGGAGCCGATAATCCCACTTTTCATGCATCCATTGGCTGGGACTGGATTCCGACGATCCGGGGCCGCAATACCGGTATCTGGAATAAGGTCTACTTGTCGCAAAGCGGTCCGGTGACGATCCGCAACCCCTTTGTCTCAGCCAGATTGCCTTTACCGGATACCACATCCGCTGACCTGACTATAAAAGTCACCCTGCATAACCACCTGGACCGAAATATACAGGGTCTCCTGACCGGGAAGATCGGAAATATCTCCTTTAAGAAAAAAGTCCATCTGGGAGATCGGGAAACCCGGACCATTACCCTGAATCCTTCGACAAATCCTGCGCTGAGATGGCATCACCCCAGATTATGGTGGCCTAATGGCTATGGAAAACAACACCTTTATCGGGTCCACCTGGCTTTTTTGACTGCCGATGGCAGGCAATCTGATGTCAATGATTTTCGGACGGGGATCCGGGAAATGACTTATTCGCAGGCAGGAGGAGCATTGAGGATTTGGGTGAATGGCAGGCGGTTTATTCCCCGGGGCGGCAACTGGGGTTTTGCCGAAGACCTGCTCCGGTACCGGGCGCGGGAATATGATATTGCCATTAAGTACCATCAGGAAATGCATTTCAATATGATCAGGGACTGGGTAGGACAAGTTGCTGATGATGCTTTCTACCAGGCCTGCGACCGCTATGGGATCATGATCTGGCAGGATTTCTGGCTGGCTAACCCTTCGGATGGGCCTGATCCCATCCATCCCGCCATGTTCATCCGCAATATGCAGGATTATGTCAGGCGGATCCGAAATCATCCTTCCATTGCTTTGTTTGTCGGCCGAAATGAAGGCAATCCGCCTCCCGTACTGGAAACCGCCCTGACTAAAGACCTCCCTGTACTGGATCCGGGAATAAAATACATTCCGAATTCTGCCTTCGGCCCCGTCAGTGGGGGAGGACCTTACCGGTTGATGCCCCTGAAATTCTATTTCCAGTTCCGGGCCACCCCGAAGCTGCACAGTGAAATGGGGTTGCCGGATATTGTTTCCTATAAAAGCCTGAAGCGGATGATGCCTGTTTCCGCAATCTGGCCCCAGTCCCGCATGTGGGGGGTACATGATTTTACCCTCCAGGGGGCGCAAAACGGGGCTTCCTTCAATAAGACCATTGAAGAAACATTCGGGAAAGTGGATCAGCTGAAAAAATGGTTATCCCTGGCTCAATGGACAGCATACCAGGGTTACCGGGCCATGTTCGAAGCACAGAGCGCGCATCGGATGGGCCTGCTGATCTGGATGAGCCATCCTTCCTGGCCTTCCCTGACCTGGCAGACCTACGATTATTATTTTGATCCTACCGCCGCTTATTTTGGCTGCAGGAGGGCCTGCGAGCCGCTCCATATCCAATGGAATCCCCTGAGCGACAGCATTGAAGTGGTAAATTACAGCATTCCTGATGGTTCAGGGCTGCTGGCTAAACTGGAACTCGTGAATCTGGACGGGACCGTGAAATATCAACATCAGGTTAAGGTTAATTGTCCGCCCGACAGCACGGTGGCTGTTTTCCCGGTGATCAGGCCGGCTGGGCTCAGTCCGGTGTATTTTATCCGCTGCCTGCTCACCCGGGGAAATACACTGATTTCCCGGAATCTGTACTGGAGGGGATTATCCGGGGATACGACCGCTGGATTCGGGGACCTGAGTGCAGTGACCAAACTGCCGAATGTGAAACTGTTATCGCAAACAAAGGTATCAAAGTCGGGGAACCGTTGGTTGCTCACCACCACACTGACTAACCATACCCATACCCCGGCGCTCATCGTCCATCTGGAAGTGGTGGGAGCAAAAAGCCGGAAGCGGATATTACCGGTCATTTACAGCGACAACTTCATGACCCTGCTTCCGGGGGACCAACGGACGGTAAAAATACAGGTGAAGGATGCCGATACCCGGGGTGAAAAGCCCGTGGTAGAGATCAAGGGATTGAATGTGATGGAGTGAATGGGGGTCAACATCTTTACCCTGTCTGGATATTATTGTTAATCTGAGGTAGTTAAATCTCTGAGAATCAATGGAAATTTACGACTACTAAAACCATCCAAGCCGGAGCTATTTGTACCATTCCTGGATAATCCAGTATCTTCAATCCATTGACTCCCAGGTTGAAATAATGTGCCGATCATCCTAATTCAGCAAGTATGAAAAAGACATGCTTGATTTTGCTGTTGACCGGGATCAGTATTTTTATTTTTTGCTGCCATAAAAAGCATTTTGTCAATCCGGTCACCCCTGTTTTTACTGATGGGTATCCCCCTGGAACCTTATTTGCCTGCCAGGTCGATGGTCAACCCTGGATATATCACTGGGCATGGGGGGTACCGCTGAATTGCGACGTGGACAGTAATTTTTTTTACATTGAAGCCCGGGCGAATCCTGACCATGATTGGGAAGAAATAAGTTTCAGCATCCTGGATTCCCTGAAAAATTTAACGGATACTACGTATCCCCTCGGAGATGCAAATAAAAATGATGGAATTTCCAGTGGTTCCTTAATAGACATTTTTTCCTTTGATAGTTGTCTTGACCGTCAAATAGATTCAGGGCCCAACTATCGAGAGCCGTCCTTTTATGGCGGACTGACCATCACCAAGCTGGATACATTCAGTCACCTGATCACGGGAACGTTCTGGTTTGATATAGCACGTTTGCCCTGTGATACCCTAAAAGTCACCCATGGATTTTTCAATGTAGGTTTTGGCACCCCGTGATTTATTTTAGTTCCTGATTAGTCCCTGTGGCTCATAAAAAACTATAAAAACCTCCTCGCATCAGTAAGGAGGTTTTTACACCAAGATCGTATCATGGGTCAATCCAGTTTCCTGATCCAGATATTGCGGTAACTGACCAGACAGTGATGATCCTGCAGTTTCAATGGGGATGGCCCATGTGCAGTGTAATAGGGATGTCCAATATACAGCGTGACCCCCTTCAGCACGGAATTATTCTGGATCAGCACCCCATTCTGGAAAGCCGTTAGCGTGGCCGGGCTTTTGAGTGTGCCATTCGCATTGAACCGCGGTGCGGTCCAGATCACATCATAAACCTGCCATACTCCAGGAGGCCGGCAGGCATTGACCAGGGGAGGGTACTGTTTGTAAATGCTTCCGGCCTGCCCGTTGGTATACGTGCCGCTGTGATAGGAATCCAGGACCTGCAGCTCATATCCGGCATCTCCCTTGCCCAGGGAGGCCATGAATACCCCGCTGTTCCCCCTGCCCTGACCGCTATCTTTAACGATTGCCGGGGACCGCCATTCGATATGCAATTGGAAATCTTCAAATTTCTCCTTCGTCTGAATATTGCCGGTACCCGGTTTTACGGTAAGGATGCCATTTTTGACCGTCCAGCCTGCTGGGGTACCTGTATTTGCATTCACCCATTGATCCAGGTTCCGGCCATCAAACAGCACAATGGCATCTGAAGGGGGATCGGAAGGTTGCTTTCCAGGGGTAACTACTGGGGGAACTGGGGTATAGAATTCTGTTTGTTCCGGTTTCATGGTGCTGTTTTCCGGAGGCACCTGTGCCTGGGCGGTCAGTACGGCCAACAGGGGAACTACGCTGAGGATACTCCATGCTTTTTTCATGTGTGGTTCAGAATTTAGGAAGTTGATAGTGATTATGATAATCTGGTGTGATCAGGCGATTGCTTTGCGGATCGGTGAATTGGGTGTGCTCCGCATTCCAGTGCACGGTTTCGCGGGTAAGATGGGCAATATTGCCCATATGGCAGTTCATGGCAACCAGGCCCCCTGCCCGGACCGGGGCATGCAGATCCTCCATCCGCCTGGACTTGACCACACTGATGAAATTGGCTGCATGGAGATCCATGCCATTATCAGTGGAAGGCTGGTGGGGGATCCCTTCCATTTGCTTTCCTTCGGGGATTACTTCCCAACCTCCCCGGTCCAGCACCAGGGTCCCGTTATTGCCGATATAGGCAATACCGTGATCCCTTCCGTAGGGCCCGCCATTGATTCCCACGGCTTGTTCCCAGATCAGTTTAAAATGGGGGAAATCATAAAGGGTAGCCATCGTATCAGGCCATTGTTCTGCATCGTCAGGATAACCCAGTTTGCCGCCGGCAGCCGAAGCAGCTGATGCAAAATCAACATTCATACCCAGCAGCACATAATCTATGAGATGGACGCCCCAGTCGGTCATCAATCCCCCGGCATAGTCATAAAACCAACGGAAATTAAAATGGAACCGGTTCGGATTAAAGGCCCTGGTGGGGGAAGGACCCAGCCAGAGCCCATAATGCACCCCTGGAGGGGCTGCACTATCCGGTCTGATGGGAATGGATTTCATCCAGCCCTGGTATGCCCAGGCTTTCACCAGCCGGATCCTGCCCAGTTTACCGGATTGCACAAAGCGGACCGCATCAGCAAAATGCTTTTGGCTCCGCTGCCATTGCCCTATCTGGACCACCCGGTGATATTGTTGCTGGGCCTTTTCCATCACCCGGCATTCCGCAATGGTTCTTCCGAGGGGTTTCTCGCAGTACACATCTTTTCCGGCTTCACAGGCTTCCGTCATGATCAGGCAATGCCAGTGATCGGGAGTGGCGATCAGTACCGCATCTATGGATTTATCCTCCAGCAGTTTGCGGTAATCGGTGCAGGTCTTCACTTTTATTCCCGCAGCGGAAAGTTCAGCTGCCCGGCCCGAAAGCACATTTTCATCCACATCACAGAGGGTCGTCACCCGGACTTCGGGCAGTTTCATCAGGGAATGAAGATCTGCCCATCCCTGACCATGGATGCCGACAGCGGCTATACGGACCTGGTCGGAAGGGGCAACCTGTCTATTGTGCATGCCCAGCAATTCCTTGGGTAAAACGGAAATGGCCGCCGTGCCAGCAGCAAGGGTGGAGCCGGATTGCAGAAATTTTCTCCTGGTATAACGCATAGAGAACGGCTTCTAATGTTTATCCCGGTCGGAATCCGGATCATTTTCCTCCTCCATATTGAAATTCATGATCGTGCCCAGTAAGTCCCCGAACTGGATGATGCTTTCCATGGGTTTTTTGCTGATCAGGGAAAAAGCTGCCAGGCCATGCAGGATGAATTCCATATACAGGATAGTTTCTTTGGCACTGGCCTGGGGAAAATAGGATTTGGCCATATCCCGCAACCCCTGGACCCGGTTCAGGTTCTGTTCCCGTTGTTTGTCGGGGGCATCCATGACCAGCTGCAACTTGCTGCCCCTGTCGAACCACTGAATGATCTGCAGATACGGGTTTTCCACCACAGGCTGCTTTTTCTTCTTGAAGGTATCGGGGTTCGGGAAATACTGTACGAATAGGCTGCGGATGGCCTTATCCAAGAGGTTATAGGCCACGTGCTGGGGACCTTCCTGCTCTCCCTCATATACCAGTTCAATTTTTCCGGTAATGGAAGGGATGACCCCATACAGGTCTGAAATGCGCACTGTGGTTTCTTTTTCATTATTGATCAGGGACCTTCTTTCTGCGGCACTGACTGCATTTTCAAAGGAAGAAATGGTGAGCCTTGCGGACACCCCGCTTTTGGAATCCACGAATTCACTGGACCTGGCTTCAAAAGCGATCTGTTCAATGACCCGTTTAACCAGGTCGGATATTTTCACTTTTTCAGCTTGCTCATCCATTATCCGGGCTTCCTGCCCGGTGATCTGCAGGGAGGTTTCCAGGGAGCGCGGGTAATGGGTGATGATCTGGCTTTCAATCCGGTCTTTTAACGGGGTGACAATAGCCCCCCTGTTGGTGTAATCTTCAGGATTGGCGGTAAAAATGAACAGTATATCCAGCTGCAGGCGGAGCTTGAATCCCCTGATCTGGATATCTCCTTCCTGCAATATATTGAATAAGGCCACCTGGATCCGGGCCTGCAGGTCAGGGAGTTCGTTGATCACGAATATGCCCCGGTTGCAGCGGGGAATGATCCCGAAATGGATTACTTTCTCATCCGCATAGGTCAGCCTGAGGTTAGCAGCTTTGATAGGATCCACATCACCGATCAGGTCAGCCACGGATACATCCGGAGTGGCCAGCTTTTCTCCGTAACGTTCACTTCGGTGCATCCACCTGATCGGGGTGTCATCCCCCATCCTTGCGGTCAATTCCATGGCTTGTCGGGAAAGGGGGTGCAATGGATCGTCATTGATCTCTGAATCGGGTATGCAGGGGATAAATTCATCCAGCAGATCCACCATCAGCCTGGCCATTCTGGTCTTGGCTTGCCCGCGGAGCCCCAGAAAAAGGATATTATGCTGGGACAGGAGCGCCCGTTCTGTATCCGGAATGACCGTATCATCATATCCGATAATCCCCGGGAAAGTGATTTCCTTGTTCCTGATCCTGGCAATGAGGTTCCTGCGGATCTCCTCCTTGACTGAACGGGACTGGTATCCGGATTTCTTCAGGGCTCCAAGCGTAGTAGGTTTTATATTGACCATGAATGGATTTGATCTTTTGCAGGAAAGGAAGGGGGGTGGAGTGCCGCAAATTCCGTCCTCCCGATGCCCCTGATTATTTCACAATTTTCCTTTTGTTGTTTTCAAAATCATAAAAAACGAATTGTCCCAGATTATCCAGCCCCGAGAAAAAGGCTTTTCCGTTATTGGTTTCCGTAAAATCCCGGACAAATGACTGCAGCCAGGTATCGGAAGCCAGCATGAAAGTGGTTACCGGAATCTTCAGCTTCCTGCACTGGGCAGCCAGTCCCAGGGTGCGGGTAATGATTTTCCGGTCCAGCCCGAAACTATTCTTGTAATATCCCTTTCCCACTTTCAGGCAGGTCGGTTTGCCATCGGTGATCATGAAAATCTGCTTATTCGGATTTTTCCTTCTGCGAAGGATATCCATGGCCAGTTCCAGTCCGGCAACCGTATTGGTATGATAGGGTCCCACCTTCAGGTAAGGGAGGTCCTTGAGCTCGATTTGCCAGGCATCGTTGCCAAACACGATGATATCGAGCGTATCCTTCGGATAACGGGTGAGGATCAGTTCACTGAGGGCCATCGCCACTTTTTTTGCCGGGGTAATCCGGTCCTCCCCATAAAGGATCATGGAATGGGAAATATCGATCATCAGGGCCGTGGAGGTCTGTGCCTTGAAATCCGTTTCCCGGATTTCCAGGTCTTCAGGGTGCATCCTGAATATGTCCAGCCCGTGGTTTACCTGCGCATTGCGGATAGAAGCGGTGAAATCGATCTGTTCCAGGGTATCTCCGAACTGGTAAGGCCGGGTATCCGGGTTCTGTTCATCCCCCATCCCTGAAATATAGGTATTGTGATTACCCAGGCTGGATTTCTTCAGCTTTCCGAAGACCTCTTCCAGGGAACGCCTTCGGATGGATTGTTCGGATTTGGGGGTAATGGCCAGCTCCCCGTTTTCCTGATTTTCCGTGAGATAGCCTTTTTCCTTAAGTTCTTCAATGAAATCCCCGATCCCGTAATCCCCCTCGGTGAGTTGGAATTCCTTGTCCAGTTCGGTCATCCAGCTCAGGGCTTCCGCCGCATCCCCGCTGGTATAGCCGAGCAGTTGCATGAACATGCTGAGCATTTTATCAAATGCCGACTGGCTTTCTGCAGCAGGGTCATACTTGATGAATTCTAGGGCGCGCATACATGGAAATCTTGATGAAGTTACGGTAATTATCAGGAAAAACATACCGGGAATAAGGCTTCGGCAGGACTGTAAATACATGACCCGGTAATCAGGATGCCGCATACATAAAAAAAGATATTTGTAAGGTAAAACTGATTATATTTAATGGTCAGGAATATTTAACCGAACAAAAACAGTAAATATGAAAAAAGGATTTTACTTCATGCTGATCCCTGTATTGATCACCGCATTCAGTGGGAATCTGAATGCCCAGCAGGGTAGCTGGAAACTTGGCGTGCAGGCCTATTCATTCCGAAACGGAAGCTTTTTCCAGGCGGTGGCCCTGGTGAAGGGCCTTGGACTGAAATATATCGAAGCATACCCCCAGCAGTTGATCGGAGGTGGATTAACCGGGACAATGGACTTTCATATGAGCCCGGCAACAAGGAGTAAAATCCTGAAACAGCTGAAGCAGCAGGGAGTTACCCTGATTTCCTACGGGGTGGTGAATGCGCATACTCCGGCTGACTGGAAACTATTATTTGAATTTGCCAAAGCGATGGGACTTCCGGAAATTGTCAGTGAACCAGCCGATGACCAGATTCCCCTGGTATCCAGGCTGGCCGGGGAATATCATATCCGGGTGGCCATACATGATGAGCCCCGACCGGACCATTACTGGACACCGGATTCTGTTTTGGCTGTGCTAAAGCATGCCAGCACCATGGTGGGCGACTGCGCAGATATCGGTCATTGGGCCTATTCCGGCCTGAATGTGGTGGACTGCCTGAAGAAAATGCATGGAAGGATCATGGAACTGCATTTCAAGGATGTTGGCAACCAGGAACCCAGCAAACCGGAAACCAATGTAGTCTGGGGTACGGGTCTTGTCAATGTCAAGGCAGCAATGCAGGAACTGAAGCGCCAGCATTTTCACGGGATGATCATCATTGAGTACGAAAACAATCCGGGAAGCAATATCCCCCAGATCAAGGAGAGTATCGCCTATTACCGGAAGACCCTTAAGTCCATCTAAAAGCTTGCAGGCAGACCCTGAAAATCGGTATACCCAAGGGCCCTGGGTCATTGGATCTTCTTTTCTATGGCCTGATAAAGGTCATTATCAGGGGTTGTTCAATGATCCATTGTTGGGTACCCAGTATAAAAAACAAAATCATATAAAATACCCTTTACACCTGGGTTTTCCGGGGTAAACATTCACGACCTCATGACCCCGACCCATTAGGTTTTGGGGTGATCATTTTCATTCGTTTTATTTCGGAAATGATCCTTCTATGAAGACAGGTTCGGAAATGCATAGATGCCTCCCAATTTTTAAAGGAGCTGACCCAAGGCGCAGGGAAAAATCGAGCCTGGTTTGGGTATTTTTCATAAATTTTCGGTTCGGAAACCCAGCGGTTTTGCCGCAGGGAGGAGAACCACTTCCTTTTTAAGTTTAAATGCCTTGGCTATATTTGACTATATTTGAATAGGTTATGAAACTGACCCTCCAAGTCAAGCTTCTGCCCACCGAAGAACAGGGCGTTCATCTTCTTGAAACCATCAGGAAGGCTAATGCCGCTTGCTCTTATATATCCGAATTGGCTTTTGATAAGAAGATATTTCGCGTATTCGACCTTCACCATTGCTGTTATGGATCTGTGAGGGATAAATATTCCCTTTCCGCCCAGGTAGTTATCAGGTGTCTTAGCAAGGTGGCCGATTCCTATAAAGTGGGTAAAAAGGA
>DATLTB010000112.1:0-25137 GCA_035533815.1 Chitinophagaceae bacterium | reverse complement strand
TTTTTGCCGCAAAGTCATTATCATTTTTTAAATATCCAACTCCCTGCCAATTAATAGTATATAATAAAAGTTTGTACATCCATTAAAATTTATATATATTGCATTTCTTTTTAAATAGAAAACCTTTGAAAACCAACCTATGAAACCGTTCACCAGGTTAACTTTTCGCCTTTTCTTCTGGGTAGCCTTACTGATATTTCCCGCTTTCCTTTTACCGTCCTGCAGGCAAAAAAGTCAGGATACTTACGTGAGTTCGGATAGTCTGTACTATGCAGCTGATACAGCTGCCCAGGCATCCGTTTACTTTGCTGACCCTTTAAATATATTGCTGCAGGCCGCTATACAATCCGGGTTTTTCACCCAAACCACCGGTCCTGAACCATTTATGAATTGCGGTACCCTGCGCTTTCAGCCTGACAGCACTTTCTATCCCAAAACCATTACCCTGGATTTTGGCAAAAACTGTAGCGGCACGGATGGCAGGATCCGATCAGGGAAGATCGTCGCCCTGCTCAGCGGCCCCTTTGCCTCTATTGGTGATTCCATCCGGATTATCCTGGATAGCTTTTATATCGGCAATATCCGGATGACCGATACCGAGTCCGTATACAATATTTCTTCCAGTGATACCCTGGATTTGCTCATCCGGGTTACTGGTGGCAGCATGCTCTTTTCGGGAAAACAGTCCATTACCTATTCCGACAGCCTGGTAGCAACTGAATTACCATCCAATTCCAGCCTTCCCCCCTTAGCATTATCCTTTAGCATTACCGGATCAGCCACAATGGGACTTTCCTCAGGACAGCCATTGGAAATAAATGTCCTCCAGGGCCTGATCTGGGATATGGCCTGTAAATACTTCACTTCCGGAAATTTTACCCTGCAGGACGGAAACCGGTCCGCAGTAGTTGACTTTGGCACAGGAAGCTGCAGCGGACTTGCCCAGGTCACCATCAATAAACAAAACCTGCAGATCATCCTTCCGCAGTGATTCGTGAATTTCCTTCAGGCAAAGCATGGCAGGGCCATTTTTTATTTCCAAAGTAATCCAGACATCCCGGAAGGGCAACCCTCATCCGCTCCCAGGCTTTCCGGCTATCGTGAAATACAATTATGGAACCCGGCACGGAATGGGAAATGACATTTTCCTGGCATTTTTCACCGGTTTTATCCGGATCAAAATCGCCGCTCAGCACATCCCACATAATTACCTGGAAAGTTTCCCGGGAAGCCGGGGACTCATTTTCCCTTTCGGATTTACTTCCGGAAAGAATCCGGAACTGCCCCGGACTGATCTTTCCATAGGGAGGCCGGAATAAGGAGGACCGGATGCGCAGGGCAGCTTCCCGGACATCCCGGACATAGGAGTCAACCGGGGTTTTCCATCCATTGAGATGATGCTGGGTATGGTTGCCAACCTGGTGGCCTTCTGCGAGGATTTGATGATAAAGTTCCGGAAACTGATCCACATTTTTGCCCAGGCAGAAAAAAGTTGCTTTGGCCCGGTGTTTTTTCAGCTGTTCCAGGATAAACGGAGTAATCTCAGGGTTGGGGCCGTCATCAAAACTCGGGTAAACAGCATTATCCGCTGCAGGACCCATCCAGGTGTACCCGGGAATTAACCATTTGGCGAGTTTCGGTATCCTGACAGGGTAAATCATGCGTGATTACACAGTATTTCCCAGCTAAGGTAGTTTTCCGGTGCTTTACCCGGAAGGAAAATGATAATTTTGTCCCGTATGACACATCGCATCAGGGTACGGTTTGCCCCAAGCCCCACAGGTGGCTTGCACCTGGGCGGGGTAAGGACCGCATTGTTTAATTATTTGTTCGCTCGCCACCAGGGAGGGGATTTTGTGCTCCGGATCGAAGACACCGATGCGTCACGTTATGTACCCGGTGCGGAAGAATATATCCTGGATTGTCTGAAATGGTGTGGGATCTCCCCCGATGAAGGACCCGGCCTGGGCGGGGAATACGGGCCTTACCGGCAAAGCGAGAGGAAATCCCTGTACCGGGAGTATGCCCGCCAGCTGGTGCGGGATGGCCATGCATACTATGCCTTTGACACCCCTCAGGAACTGGAAAAGATCCGCGAAGACCTGAAACGAAAAGGGGCGGTGTCCCCCCAATACAGCATGGAAAACCGGGAGCTGATGCGCAATTCCTTTTCCCTCCCTGCGGCCGAAGTGCAGGAACTGCTGGACAAGGGAACTCCGCATGTCATTCGGATCCGGATGCCGCAGAATGAAGAGCTGAGCCTGAAGGACCTGATCCGGGGGGAGATTCATTTTGATCCCAGCCTGGTGGATGACAAGGTGCTGTTAAAGACGGATGGCATGCCTACCTATCACCTGGCCGTGGTGGTGGATGATTACCTGATGAAGATATCCCATGTGCTTCGGGGGGAGGAATGGCTGCCCAGTGCCCCGGTGCATATCCTGCTCTGGAAATACCTCGGATTGGAAAAACATATGCCGGAATTTGCCCACCTGCCCCTGATCCTGAGGCCAGACGGGAATGGCAAGCTGAGTAAGCGTGACGGAGGACGCCTGGGTTTTCCGGTCAATGCGATGAACTGGACCGATCCGGTCACTCAAGAATTTACCCAGGGGTTCCGGGAGACCGGATTTTTACCGGAAGCTTTTGTGAACATGCTGGCGATGCTGGGATGGAATTCGGGGACCGAACAGGAGTTGTTTTCCCTGCAGGAGCTGGAGGACCGCTTTACCATTGACCGGGTGCATAAAGGAGGAGCCAAATTTGATTATGATAAGGCAAAATGGTTCAATCATGAATGGATCAAAAGACAGTCTCCCATTGCCCTGTCACCCTTGGTGAGCCAGGTGTTTGGGCAAAAGAACCTTCATGTGCCGGATTTGCGCAGGCTGGAGCAGGTCATTGCCCTGATCAGCGACCGCTGCCAGGTGCTGGATGATTTTTACGATCAGGGCAGGTTCTTTTTTGAGGCTCCGGAACATTGGGATACCGAAGGAATTAAGCCAAAATGGAATGCCGAAAAAAAGGATTTCTTTGAATCTCTGGCGGTTCAGTTTTCGGGGCTAGCTTCCTGGAATGCCATCCAGGCCGAGGAAACCTTTAAGGCCCTGGCCACGCAAAGGCAGATCAAGGCCGGAGAGCTCCTGCTGCCGCTGCGGATCATGCTGGTCGGCGGTAAGTTTGGTCCGCCGGTATTTGTGATCGCAGCGTTCATCGGTTGTTCACAGACCATTGACCGGATCAACAAGGCGCTTCCCGCATTCAGCGGGGCTTAGATATCCTTTTCCAGAAAACGGCCGGTTTTCTTATCCTTCAGGATGACCTTATGCCGTTGATCATGGGTGATTTCTTCCTTGATCAGGTAGTAATCTGCGTCATAATCCGTCAGGGTGAGTTCCTGTGGTCCACCGGTTTTTCCTCTCCAGATCTCCAGCTCCACAGGTTCCCATTTTTTGGTCCCTGCTGACCGGTAAGCAGCGTCCATGATGGCGTTAACCACATACCCGTCATAAAAGGTCTCTGCCGGCTCCTGGTGTTTTTCCAAGGATCGGAACATGTCGGTGAACATATGGTTGTAACCCAGGTCATTGATTTCATCGCCGACCGGAAACAACCAGCCGGTGTTCGATTCCGTTTTTTCAGATACATAATCCGCTCCTTTGCCCGTGGTGAACATCTCAAAGCCGGTACGCAGGAAATTATTGATCCAGATGGTCCCTTCGGAACCCATGACCTCATCCCGCAGATCCATGCCCCCCCGGAATGTCCAGCTTACCTCGAACTGTCCGATGGCCCCATTTTCATATTTGACCAGGCCGATGGCATGATCCTCCGCTTCGATGGGTTTGACCTGGGTGGCCGCCCAACACATCACTTCCAGGGGACGGATATCCTTTCCAATAAAATTCCGGGCCAGCTCAATGCAATGGCAGCCCAGGTCCAGGATGGCTCCGCCACCTGCCTGTTCCTTGTCCCAGAACCAGTTGCTATGCGGCCCGGGATGAGTTTCCCGGGATTTGGCCCAGAGTATTTTTCCTAGGGCGCCCTGGTGGACACTCCGGATAGCTTTGAGGAACTTGGGGGTGTAGCAAAGGTCTTCCAGATAGCCATGGAAGATCCCGGCTTTCTCCACTGCTTCCAGCATGCGGGCGGCTTCTGCCTTGTTGCGGCCCAGGGGTTTGGTACATAGCACCGCTTTTCCAGCCCTGCAGCATTCCAGGACTGCCTGTTCATGCAGGTTATTGGGCAGGGAAATGATCACCACACCGGCCTCCGGATGATGAACCGCTTCCTCCAGGGAGGTGGTATGGTGGGGAACCTGATAATCGATGGCAAATTTTGCAGCACTTGCCTCCCTGCGGGAATACACGGAAATTATTTTATCCTGGCTCCTGGCACCCTGCAGGGAATCGCCGTAGAACCGGGCGATGAACCCCGAACCCAGCATGACAATTTTTTGGTTCATGAGATTGGTTTGAGTGAAAGTAGGTCAGGTGGGTAAAGGCTGGTGGACAGATCGCACTGATTCCCGGAAAAAACTGATGAAGAAAAGGAACACTGCAGCAGAAATAACCGCAGGAACCATCCAGATGGCCCTCCAGTTATACTCGTTCGGTCCGGTGGAAAAATATTGGGCCACATATCCGGACATCAGGGTGCCGATCCACATGCCGATGCCATAAGTGGCCAGGGTGATCAGGCCCTGGGCGGAACTCTTGATTTTTTCCCCGGCTTTATAATCTGTATAGATCTGGCCGGTGACAAAAAAGAAATCAAAGCAGGCCCCGTGTAGTATGATGCCTGCAAACAGCATCCAGAGCCCAGTCCCTGCATTGCCAAACCCGAAACAAAGGAACCGCAGCATCCAGGCGATCATCCCCATCAGGATCATATTGCGGATCCCGATCCGGCGGATCAGCAGCGGGATGGCCAGGATGAACAGCGCTTCGGAAAACTGACCCAGGGTCATGTTTGCCGTAGCGTTGGCCATGCCGGTATCCACTAGAAAATCATTGGCGAGGCTGTAATAGAAGGAAAGGGGGATACAGATGAGTATCGAAGCGATAAAAAAAACAAGGAAGGACCGGTCTTTCAGCATGCCGAGGGCATCGGTGCCCAGGAGTTTGCCCAAGGTCACTTTTTCCCCCCTTGCCTGCGGAGGGGTATGGGGTAGCAGGAAGCTGAACAGACCCAGGGCGAGGGAGGCCACGGCGGCCATCCGGAAGGTGAAGGACAGGGCCCCCGGGGATATATGAAACACCTTGTCGATCAGGATCCCGGTGACTATCCATCCTGCTGTGCCGAACACCCGGATCCCGGGGAACTGGGTACCCGGATTTTTCATCTGACGGAATGCAATGGAATTGGCCAGGGCCAGGGTAGGCGCATAGATCAGGGAATAAAGCAGCAGGTACCAGTAAAAATGAGCAGGGGCCTTCACCGATATGATGAGGTAAAGCAGGAAGGCGCCTGCCAGGTGCAGCAAACCCAGCAATTTCTGGGCTGCAAAGAAACGGTCTGCGACCATGCCGATGAAGAGCGGGGAAAGGATGGTAGCAATCGACATGGCACTATAAGCTGCCCCGATCTCGATCCCGCTGGCGTGCAGGGCATGGGACAGATAGGTGCTCATGGTCACATACCAGGATCCCCAGATAAAGAATTCCAGGAACATCATCCCGGAAAGCAGCGAACGGGTGCTTAACTTCATCCTTCCAGAAAAGTAAAGGGTTGAAAATAGGGAAATTTCCCGATAAATGACATGGCATCCCAGCTGGATATTTCCCAGGGGATGGTTGAGTGCGAACCCGCCCTTCCCCGTCCCTGAAACCGGAAATCCAGGGGATTCATTTTTTTCGTATATTTAGGTTATATAAATCCTTGTTTAATTAATTAAAATAAACCATTATGAAAAAAAGTTCTTTTCAACTGCGCAGGGCCCTGGGCCTATTTATGGCTTGTATGACCCTGTTTTCTCTTTCCAGCCTGGCAATGGCGAAACCCAAACCAATGATTGTTAAAGGAGAAGTACTGGATATGTCCTGCTACATGGCTTCTGGCGCTCATGGTGCATCCCATATGGATTGTGCCGAGAAATGCATCAAAGCCGGGGCACCTGTGGGACTGCTGACCAGTACAGGGAAGGTGTACCTGCTGGTGGCAAACCAGGATAAGCCTGAAGCATATTCCAAGGTCAAGATGAAGGCCGGCGAACAGATCCAAGTGACCGGGACCTATGCAGACAGGGGTGGTGTGCAGGGGCTCGTGGTGAACTCCATTAACTAGCGGATGTTTTATTAAAAAACGGGAAGGCTCCTGAGGTCAGGGGCCTTTTTTATGCCCGCGATCAGAAGGAGACCCTGAATGTGGTGCCCTTGTCCGGTTCACTGAATACAGAGATGGTTCCCCCCAGGCTTTCAATCTGGTTGCGGATCAGGTATAAGCCCATGCCGCGGGCTTCGGGATGGCGGTGAAAGGTTTTATAGAGGCCAAATACATGCTGCCGGTGCTTCTTCAGGTTAATGCCCAGTCCGTTATCTGTGCAGGTCAGCACCTGGCTTCCTTCAGCCAGCTGCGTCCTGAAAGTGATTTCCGGAATCCGCTGCGGGGACCGGTATTTCAGGGCATTGCTCAGCAGGTTCAGCAGAATGCTTTCCAGATAAACGGCGGGATAAGTGATGGATGGGCAATCGGAAAAATCTGTGGTTATCCTGGCATGCGTTTTCATGATCTCCGCCTGCAGGGCATTGTTCACCCGTTCAAAGAAATCAGCAAAGAATAGGATCTCCAGCGGCAGGTTATTGTCCGGAGCAATTTTCACGATCTGGCTCAGGTCCCCGATGGTGGTGGACAGGGAATCCCCAATGTTTTTTATTTTTTCGAAAAACAAGGCTCTTTCTTCCGGGCTGCGCGCATCCTGGTACATGTCATTGAGCATCTGCAGATTGGCCGAATGACTGCGCAGGTTATGCGATACGATATGGGCAAAGTTATGCAGCTGATTATTCTGCCTGTTCAGCACCTGTATGGTTTTTTCCCGTTCTGCTTCATGCTCCTTGCGTTTGGAAATATCCAGGGTTTGGGAGATCCCATATTGCGGGTTGCCGGCTTCATCGCGGATCAGGGTTGACCGGAGCAATACCCAAATCTCATGACCCTTCCGGTGTATATATCTTTTTTCCAGTTCAAAGTGATCTATTTCACCCCGAACGAGCTGTTCGGTTAACGAGTCATTCCTGGGAAGATCATCCGGATGGGTGATATCCCGGAAATTGCGTCCCTGCAGATATTCCTTGGAGTATCCGACCATCTCACAAAGCATCCGGTTGACTTTCAGCCAGGTCCCATCGGGACTCAGCAGGGAAATGCCAATGGGGGCGTAATTGAAGACCTGGGCGAACCGCTCTTCACTTTCTTTCAGGGTAAGCAGGGCTTCTTTATTGGCATGGATGTCAATGATGGTACCCACCATCCGGATAGCCTGTCCGCTAGCATCACGCTGGGATTCCCCGAAGGTCTCGAACCACCGGTAGTCTCCGGATTTGTTCTTCAACCGGATATCCATCTGGTAAGGCGTGAATTCTTTTCGGTGTTGACGGCCCAAGGCCAGCAGTTGATGGCGGTCATCCGGATGCAACAGGGAATTGACAAAAGTGTGGTATCCGGAAGGGATTTCCTGGTCCTTGTATCCCAGCAGTTCATAAAATTTTGAACTCCACCATTCCGTGCCTTTCCCGATATCCCAGTCCCAGATCCCCGCATTGATCCCTTTTACGGTGAGGCTGTATCGTTCTTCTTCCAGTTTTTTTGCAATATCCGCCTGGACCTGATTGGTGATGTCCGAGATGACAAAGAATATTCTCTTATACCCGACTTCCTGTTTATCCCAGGGATTGATCCGGGCCCTGAACCACCGGTTACTGCCGGTTTGCGGGGAAGGGAATTCCCAGTTAAGGATCCTTCCTGATTGCAGGGCGAGCATCACCTGGGAGGTCAGTTCATTCCCGAATGCTCCGGGGAAGGATTCCAGTATGGTCTTCCCCATATAATGGTCAATGGGCTGAAAAAGCAGATCACTGTTATTGGTCCAGATGTTCAGCACCCGGGTATGTTCGTCCATTTCCACCACCATATCGTCAAAGGAGGCGATCAGGGCATGCAGACGGTTATAGTCTGGATGGAGAGCCAGATCAGCGGATTGTAAATAGGGGGTGATTTCCGTCATGACCAGTCCTGCAAAGGATCTGCAAAATTAACCAAAACCGGTCAACCCCCTGCAGTTCCTTTAGGGGGGACTGGGGGCTGAAAAGTAACCCTGCAGATGATGCTGGTCCGACCGGTTATTCGGGTAAGATCCTTCCCCGTTTTTTTTCAGGGAGAGGAATACCCGGATTTTTCTGAAAGCCCAGCTTGCCGGAAGACATTCCCCTTTTTCCATTCATGCCGGTAAAGCAGTCTCCCGGGGCAGGACGGAAGAAGGGACCCCGATCCGCAGCTGCCTGAAAAATAATGGCTGCAGGTAAAATGATCCGGCAAAATCAAGGAAGAAAAGATTCCGGGGGATCAGGGAGAGGCTGGGGCTGGCGGGAGTAGTAACGGCAAACGGGCCTTAATCCGCAGATCGGGCATTTCGGTTTTCGCGCCAAACAGGTATAGCGGCCATGGAGGATCAGCCAGTGATGGGCCAGATGGATTTTTTCCTCCGGCAGGTGCCGGATCAGCTGCATTTCTGCCTGAAGGGGTGTTTTTGCCCCCCGGGTAAGTCCGATCCTGGCCGAAACCCGGAATACATGGGTATCCACAGCCATCAGGGGTTGCCGGTGGAGGACCGAAGCCAGGACATGGGCAGTTTTCCTGCCTACTCCAGGCAGTTGCATCAGGTCATCCGTTCCGGATGGAATCTTCCCGCCAAATCGTTCCACCACCATTTCAGCCATGGCGATCAGGTGTCTGGTCTTGCTGTTGGGATAACTGATGTGCCGGATGAAGGGAAGCAAATCATCAAAGCTGGCTTTGGCGAGTGAATGCGGACCGGGGTAACGGGCAAACAGGGCAGGGGTTTCCTGGTTGACCCGCTTGTCTGTGCATTGGGCGGAAAGGATAACGGCAACCAGCAGCTGGTATGGATCATGGTACACCAGCTCGGTTTCCGCATCCGGCATATGCTTTTCAAAGTATTCCACTACATACCGGTAGCGTTCCGTGATCGTCATGGATAGCATTTCTTCGGCAGCCCCGGGGATGAGGGCCTATTTAATGACCGGGTTATCCCTGCGGATCTCCTTCAGTACCTGGGTTACCGTAGCAGGCCTGGGCGTGCAGTGGATGGTATCCAGCTGTTCCAGGACCTGGCAGGTGGCCGCCATTTCTTCTTCGGGAATGTCCAGCTCAGACAGGATCTGCCGGTGTTTTTCAGGCAGAATATCGCAGGGGAAGGGAAGAAGGGGTAATTTTTCGTGTGTATATGTATGCATGCGAATTGATTTTACAACATGAAAGGTAATTCATGCATATAACGGGGATAATAGGTCCCCTATTGTCAGGTTATTAAAATACCCGAAAATATGGGTTATTTCGGATTTTGTGTAGAATCCACAATGACAAACAGATCTTCATTATCTTTTTTCATCAGGTATTTTTCCCGGGCAAATCTGGCCAGTCTGGCCGGGGAGGAGAGCAATTGCCGGCTATCCTTTTCGGTCTGGGCGATTTGGTTGCTGTAATATGCTTTTTTCCGGTAAAGATCCCTCAGGGAAGTCCTCAGGTGCAGTTGGGTGATGAGGTCATTGCGATCAAAAAAACCAATCCAAACGATGAACGCCAGGGTGACCACCACGTATTTGTTCTGGAGCAGGCGAGCTATCCGGTGCGACATCGGGGAATGCATGGAAGATTTCAGCCAAAGGTACTAAAAAACATAAAATCCGGACAATTTTTGATGGCCTTAGCAACTTCCGGATACGGGGTTGGCCATGGTCCGGCAATCATTTCCTGAAGGGATCATCGTGATCCGTATCAAGAGGGAATATCCATTAACTTTGTTCCAATGAAAACTGATCAGGGAATCAGGGTGATCAACCGCTCCCGCAATCCGCTGCCCGCTTATGCCACTCAGGGGGCTGCAGGGATGGATCTGCGGGCTGACCTGGGGGAGGACCTGGTGATTTTACCCCTGCAGCGGGTCCTGGTACCTACAGGATTATTTATCGAACTGCCGGGGGGCTTTGAGGCGCAGATCCGCCCTCGTAGCGGGCTGGCGGTAAAACAAGGTTTGACTTTACTGAACTCCCCGGGAACCATTGACCCGGATTATCGTGGGGAAATCAAGGTGCTGATGGTCAACCTGTCCCCGGAACCGCAAACCATCGCAGCAGGGGAAAGGATTGCCCAGATGGTGATCGCTTCATTTACCAGGCTGGACTGGGAAGAAGTGGGCTCGCTGACTGAATCGGACCGGGGCGGACAGGGTTTCGGGCATACCGGAAAAATATAACGTAGGGAGTATGGGAGTTATCCGGCTTTTCCTGATTGGCTTATTGTGCTGCTGGCTTTTCCAGGGATGCTTCTCATCGCGAAAAACATCTCTGCGCACCAGGGGGGCTGCGATGCAAAAACCGGTCCTGCTGTCCGCTGCGCAGAAAAACCGGGAAGACAGTTTTTTCATCAGTGCGGAGAATGCCAAAATAATGAGCCGCAATAAGGAAGCCATTACAGATTTTGATTCCTGTCTACGCATTGACCGATCCAACGGGGCCGCCTGTTATGAACTGTCCCGGATGTTTGAAAGCCTGCAAAATCCGCAGGGAGCCCTGACTTTTGCTATCCGGGCAGCATCACTGGATACCACCAACCGGTGGTACCGGCTTTCCCTGGCAGATGCCCTGGTGCTCAATAAGCAATACAGGCAGGCGGAGGCTGTTTTCGCCAAGCTGCACCTCCAGTATCCGTCCAACCTGGATTACTTATTCAATGAGGGCGTATTGTTATCCGGCCTGGATGAATATGACAGCGCCCGGGAAGTATTTGATGAGATTGAGCAAAGGACCGGAGTAAGCGAGCAATTGGTCTATCAGCAGCAACTGATCGATATGAAGCAGGGGAAGGTGGAGGCTGCAGCCGGTGAGATCGGAAAGCTGATCCGGCGGGATCCCTATGAACCCAGGTATTATGGATTGCTGGCGCAGCTCTATATCCGGGCGGACAAACCGCAGGAAGCTTTTCAGGTATACCGGGACTGGCTCCAAAAAATCCCCTATAACCCCCAGGCCCTGATCGGTATGGCCCTGTACTTCAGGGAACAGGGCCATAACCGAAAATATGAAGCCACCATGGCCAAGGCGTTTGCCAATCCGGACATGGATGTCCGGGATCAAATCGCTTTTGTTTACCCTTATCTCCGTTACGTGGATACAGATTCCACCAAAAAGCAGGAGGCGCTCATGCTTTGCAGGATGATCGTCCGTGCGCATCCGAGCTACGCGGGGGGATACAGGCTTTTCGGGGACATGCTCCTCAGGAGTGGTGAACCGGACAGCGCCCTGGTGCAGTACCACCAGGCGCTGTCCCTGGATGGATCCAAAGCCAGCACCTGGCAGCAGGTCCTGCTGGTCTATGCAGGCAAGCAACAGGATGATTCCCTGCTGGCAGTAAGCGAGCGGGTGATGGACCGTTTTCCGGATGATTTCATGGGATATTATTTTAACGGTGCGGCAAATATATACCTGCATCAGTTTCCGGCCGGTATTGTCACGCTGACCAGGGCCCTGGCCATCGGCACAGCTGACCTCCGGCTAATGGACAGGATCTATATCCTGCTGGGGAATGCTTACATGGCGATTGGCAATTTTCCGGCTTCAGACAGTTGCATGGAAAAATCCCTGGCCATGTATCCGGATGACCCGCTGGTACTGAACAATTATAGTTATAATCTCGCTGAAAGGGACGAGCAGCTTCCAAGGGCGGAAAAGATGTCCAGCCTTGCCGTCAGCCTGGAACCGGGTAATTATGCCTTTGAAGATACCTATGCCTGGGTGCTTTTCCGCCTGGGCAGGTACAGGGCAGCTAAAAAATGGATGGAAAAATCCCTGAAGGATCCCCGGGCACGCAGCAGCCCGGGATACCTGGAACATTACGGGGATATCCTCTACCGGCTGAACCGGATCGCCGCGGCGGAGGTATACTGGAGGCTGGCCCGGTTAAAAGGAGGACCTTCTCCCTCCCTGGATCGAAAGATTGACAATAAAAAACTATCCGATTAGACATCCGTCAAAATAGGGACCTTTGTCTCAGCACAACTTAAACCACGGCTATACATGCAGCCTATCCGGGCCATCCTGATTACGTTGAATGGCCTAGCTCTGCTCGGCATTCTGGGCTGCGGCCCCGCTGCAAAACTGCAGGAATCCGCGATGCCCACCAATATAGATACCGCTGCAGCCCTGTTGCCCCGCTGGGATTCCATTGAAGCGGTAAGGGCGGATAAAGCCTATGTCTTTAACCGGATATCCTCCAACATCATCCCATTCCGCACCTTTTCTGCCAAGATGAAGATCGATTATCAAAATGACAAGGGGGTGCAGGAAACCCTCACAGCCTTTGTGCATATGCAGCAGGACAGCGCCATATGGATTGCGGTCACTCCACTATTGGGCATCGAGGTGGCCCGGCTGCTCATCACCCCCGACAGCGTGAAGCTCATGGATAAAATGCACAAGACCCTGACTGTGAAAGGAACGGATTTGATCGAACAGCTCATCAACATTCCCATGAATTTCCGGACCCTACAGGACATGATCATCGGAAATCCGGTCTATTTTTCCGCTCAACTGCACCATTTCAGCAGGACACCCTCCCTGGTTTCCTTCACCTGCAGGGATAGTACGATGCAAAATGAGTTTGATGTATTTGCCGACGATTACCGGCTTCAGCAATGCAGGATCTCGGATACGGATACGACTTTACACCGGCATATGGATATCACTTACGGGGATTATACCAGTGTGGACGGAATGGGGTTTTCCACCCTGAGAAAAATATTTGTCATGGACCGCAGCGTGGAGCAGATCACCCTGCATTTTACCCGGGTGAGGTTCAATGTGCCCATGGTATTTCCGTTTTATGTCCCCTCTGATTACCAACGGAAGTAGACATAGCCTTGAAAAATATAACCGACCTTTGATTATTATTGTCCGGTAATAAATCCATCATCCTGTTGAACCTGGTCAAGACATTGGTCACAGTAGCCTGTTGCGGACTGCCCCTGTTAGGGGTAGCCCAAACCAGTCCCAGCAGGGCTGAACTGGAAAAAAACAAGGAGCAGTTACAGCGGGAACTGAACCGGGCCAACCGGGAGCTCCTCCAGACTAAAAACAACCGGCGGCTCACGCTGGGTCAGCTCCGGCTGCTGCAGAAAAAGATTTCCCTGCGTAATAAGCTCATTGAAAACATCAACGAAGATATCGGATTGTTCGACCAGGCTATCCGGTCCGCATACCGGGACATCAGTCTCGAGAAAAAGGACCTGGACACCCTGAAGACCCAGTACGCCCGGATGGTGGTGTATTCCTATATGACCCGCAGCGCCTATGATTATGTGAATTTCATCCTTTCCTCCAAAAGCTTCAATGATGCGATCCGCCGTTATGAATACCTGAAGCAGTACCGCTCATTCAGGCTTAACCAGGCTGCCAGTATTGTGCAGACAGAGAACCTGCTTAAAGAAAAGATCCATTATATGGCTTTGCAGCGGAAAAGCCGGTCCGGTGTCCTGGGCAGTCAGGAAAAAGAAAAAAGAAAACTGGAACAGGAAAAACAGGAAAAAAATGAATTCATGGCCAATCTGAAGGGCCATGAAAAAGAATTGATGGCTGATATCCGGGAAAAGGAAAGGGCCCAGATGAAACTGAGCCGGACATTATCCATCCTGATCCGGCGGGAGATCGAGGAGGCCAGGCGTAATGCCGCAGCATCCGCAGCCAGCAAAAAAAACCCGGTGCGTGTGGTAGCACCAGGGGCAGCAAGTTCCGGTACAGGCAATGCCATCCCGCATCCTGCTGCGGTTTCGGCAGGTACGGTTGCCCGCCCTGCCAATCCGCTGGAAGCCACCCCTGAATCCCTGGCCTTGTCAGAAAATTTTGAATCCAACCGGGGGAAGTTGCCCTGGCCGGTAAAAAATGGGTTTATCTCGGATCCTTTCGGACCGCATCAGCATCCCCTGCTGGATAAAGTGGAGGTGGATAATTACGGGGTGAATATCAGCACCGACCCGAATGGCGTGGTGCGGGCGGTGTTCAAGGGGGATGTGGTGACCGCTGCCAATGATCAGTACACCAAGTGGACCGTCCTGGTCAGGCACGGCGAATATTTTACCGTTTATTCCAATCTGGCCCGGGTTTTTGTTAAAAAGGGCCAGACCGTGACAACCAAGCAACCTATCGGGGTAGCATATACCAATACGGATACCGGAGAGACCTATGTGCACTTCCTGGTGATGAAAAACGGAACCTTCCTCAACCCAGCCCTCTGGCTGATGAGCCGCTGAAGGGCCTAGATTGTGGCAAAGCGGGCATACAGGGCTTCGTATTTGGGTACAATATCATGGATATCGAATTTCCTGGCCTGCTCCAGGGCCCCCTCGCGGAATGTAAGCAGTAGCTTTTCATCCTGAAGCAAGCGGATCGCATGTGCTGCCATGCCGTCCACATCTCCCACCGCACTGGTATATCCGGTCTTTCCGCTGATATTGATCTCCGGCAATCCTCCGGCGGAACTGGAGATCACCGGCACGCCGCTGGCCATGGCTTCGAGAGCGGCCAGGCCAAAGCTTTCATATTCGGAGGGGAGTAAAAAAAGATCTGAAATGGTCAGGATATCCTCCAGAGGTTCCTGCTTGCCCATAAAGCGGATATCCCTGCAGATGTCCAGTTCCCGGCACATCTCTTCGATCAGCGGACGGTCGGGGCCATCCCCGATCAATAGTAATTTCGCCGGCATCTGCTGGCGGACTTTTTTGAAGATCAGCACCACATCCTGCACCCGCTTGATGCGCCGGAAATTGGACACATGCAACAGGATCTTCTCATCCGAAGGAGCGATCGCCTTGCGGAATTCCGGCATACTGCGGCGGCTGAACCGGGAAATATCCACAAAATTATGGATGACATTAATTTCTTTTTCAATCTTAAAGGACCGGTAGGTCTCTTCCCGAAGATTCTCAGACACGGCCGTAATGGCATCTGATTCATTGATAGAAAAAGTGACTACGGGAGCATAGGTCTTGTCCCTGCCCACCAGGGTGATGTCCGTGCCGTGCAAAGTGGTGATCACCGGGAGGTTTTTTCCCTGTTTGCGCAGGATCTGCTTGGCCAGGTACGCCGCTGATGCGTGAGGGATGGCATAATGCACATGCAGCAGGTCCAGCCCGTTATTGGAAATGACATCCACCATGGTGCTGGAAAGGGCAGTCTCGTATGGAGGATAATCAAATAACGGATAAGTAGGCACCCGGACTTCATGATAATAAATATTAGCATGGAACTGGTTCAGCCTGACAGGCTGCTGATAGGTGATGAAATGCACCAGGTAACCCTTGTCAGCCAGGGCCTTCCCCAGTTCGGTTGCCAGTACTCCGCTGCCGCCGTAAGTGGGATAACATACAATACCGATACGCATGGTTGGGTCCTTTTTCAGTGAGGAGTATAGCAGGCAAAGATAGGGGGAAAACCGTTCCTCACCTTGTGGCTCAGGGGGTTATCATCAGGAGCTTTTGGAATCCTGAACTTAAGCGGTGTTCCCGGGTTCCGGGTCAGCCCGGATATCAGGGAACACAGATCAGGAAAATAGCCGGGGTCTTATGCAACTCCGGCACCCCCTCCTTCCATTTCGCGATCGTCATGCTGCGGATGAATTCGCCAGGACCGGTTAGATCCGCGGCAATGCATAGCCGGGTTGACGGGGAACAACAGGAAAGCAGATCGGTTAACAGCTGCCGGTTGCGGTATGGGGTTTCAATGAAGATCTGGGTTTCCTGGCATTTGCGGGATCTTTGTTCCAGTTCAAGGATCTTTTTTTTCCGCAGCAGGGGCTTGACCGGCAGATATCCGGCAAACCTGAACTGCTGCCCGTTCATACCTGAAGCCATCAGGGCAAGCAGGATCGCAGAAGGTCCAACCAGCGGAACCACGGGGATAGCCAGATGATGGGCAGTTTCCACCAGCACACTTCCCGGATCAGCCACCCCGGGACAACCCGCTTCGCTGATCAGTCCGATATCCCGGCCACCGGTCAGGAAGTCCTTTGCTGCCCGGATGTCCGGCGGAGCATGGTGGTTCATCGGAAAGAACTGAAGTTTTCCGATGGGTATTCCGGAGTCCAGCGCCCGGAGAAATCTTCGGGCAGTTCTTTCATTTTCGACAAAAAACAGGTCAATACCCAGAATCTTTACCCTGACATAGTCCGGTATGGTAAATAAGGACTCAATGCTGAGCGGGCAGGGAATCAGGTAAAGGTGAGCGGCACCCATCTCATTGTTTTTGGTGAAAACTTAAGGTTGCAGCAATGATGGCATAGGAGGGTCCCAGGATCCAACCGACTACCGGAATGAACATCAGCAGGTAAAAACCCAGCCCGTTGCCAATTGCCAGCCCCCGGTGCCTGCGGATGAATAAAATCCCCTGCCGGTAGGAGAACCCATATTGCTTGCGGGTATGATCAAGCAGGCTGAATCCGAAAAAATAACATTCCAGGAAAAAACACAGCATCGGAGTGACCCAGCCGGCAATAGGAATGAAGGAAAGCAGCAGCAACAGGACAAGGGTGCAGGACTGCAGCAGTAAATTCCTGCCGACCAGTTTGATACTCCCGGAAAGCCCCTCGCCGCTACTTGGCGCCCTGGGGTTGACCAGGTGTTCGGTCAGGGAAGACAGTCGGGCAAAGAAAGGGGCACCCAGCACCATGATGATATATTTGAACAGGGAAAAATAAAAGGAGAGGAAAACCAGCCGGACTGCCAGGCCCAGCAGGATAAACAGGAAGTTAACCCAGCCATTTTCCAGTTTGCCGATCCACCGGCTGACTGCCCTGTCCCCCGGCAGTATAGCAGTCAGGCTTCCCGAGAAATGCCAGATCAAATACATGCCGGAAATAAACAGCCCCAGATATATCAATCCGGAGATAAAAACCCATTTCCACAATTGGTGTTTCAGGATAAATCGATGGGCCATGCCATAAGCCTTGAGGGCCCGGATAACTTCTCTGAAAGAAAACAAGTTATTAATTTTACCGGTGTAAATTACTTTTTCCTGCCAGAAAACAAGGTTAAAATATCATCCCCGCTGACCAGGCTGCCGCTCAGTTTCTATCAACGCAGCAATGTGGTCACCATTGCCCGGCAATTGCTGGGAAAGGTTTTGGTAACCTGTATGGACGGGTATAAGACTTCAGGAATCATCGTGGAGACAGAAGCATACCGGGGGATCACGGACCGGGCTTCCCATGCTTTTGGAGGTCGCAGGACCACCCGGACCGCTGTCATGTTCGGTCCGGGTGGCAGGTCCTATGTATACTTCTGCTATGGCATGCATCATTTGTTCAATGTAGTCACATCAGGAGAAAATACCCCCCATGCGGTCCTGATCAGGGCCCTGGAGCCATTGACGGGGATGGAGAAAATGCTGGAACGCCGCGGGAAGGCCGTGGTGGATTTCACGCTGACCTCGGGGCCGGGCAGCCTGTCCAAAGCCCTCGGTATCCAGCATCGGCTGCATAGCGGGGAAAGGCTGGACGGGGATTTGATCTGGATCGGGGATAATGGGGGACCCCTGCCTGCCAGGGCTATCTGCAGGGGGACCCGGGTAGGCGTGGCCTATTCCCGGGAAGATGCATACCTGCCTTACCGGTTCTGGATACGGGACAATCCCTGGGTAAGCCGGGGAAAAGGACTGGAGAGAACGATGGGAAAGAAAAAAGGTTAGCCTGCCGCTAACCTTTCCTTCCTGATCCCCTTGTTAAGAATGTGGCGTTTTAATGGGTAAACGAAAGTTTAACAGCCGTTTACTTTGCCTGCCGATTTGCCTGTTCATGAATGCAATGTATGCATCATCCAGTTCCATCAGCTTATTCTGCAAGGCGATTCGGGTTTTCAGATCTTTTTCTTTATTTTTTAATTCAATGTATTTTTCCTTTAACTGGTTGTATTGTTCTTTGAATAACTCGATATCATCATGATGTTGCAGCTGCCTGATGACCAGCCCGAATTCCTCCAACAGGGTATTCATTCAGTTTCTTTTGTGCTCATTTAACGGATTTCCAGTTCACCTGATCTCTTCATTTCCTGTTCAAAATGACGGAAGCAAAAATAGGTGATGGGAAATCACAAATCAATCCCCACAAATGGGGTATTTTTAAAGAGAGGGGAAATGTAATTGGTTAGAAACCAATGTTTTTCGCAAGTGCGATCAATTCCTGGGTATTTTTAACATTTAATTTCATCCGGATATTCTTCCGGTAGCTTTGGATGGTGTGTATGCTCAAATGGAGTTTTTTAGCCATCTCCAGGTTACGCTTTCCGGCAATAACGAGCAGAATAATTTGTTTTTCCCGGTCATTCAGCCGTTCCAGCAGTTCCTTGTTTTTGCTGCTCATCGCCTGCCGGATGGCTTCATTGATCTGTTCCTTGGTCTGTATGATCGTAGTGGAATTGAACTCGACGAATATCAGGAGTTTTTCCAGCACTTCTCCTTCCTCGTCCGTCCTGAATACGGTGCTGATGCCGATATACCATTTATAATCTGTGCTGTACCTGGACCTGGCCCTGATCACCCCGCCAAAATTCGATAAGATGGTGGAACTGTATTTTTTATTGTCAGCCAGGTACAGGTCATCGGGATGCATGAGCTCCTTGAAAATGGCCATGCCTTTACTGATGATCTCTTTTCTGCTGTAACCCATTACCGTTTCCATGACATTATTGCACCACCGGATACCACCGGTAAGGTTGTCCCTGATATAGATCAGGGCAGGCAATTTATCCAACAGTTCATCGCTGGATGTATAATAAGGTTCGGAGCGAAGGGGAAACTTATCGGGGCTATGGCTGACCTTCAGCCGATTCGCGGTAGCTTGGTTCATTGCAAAAAAACTTTCGTTGGTTTGAATTCAGGGTTTTTCTGCAGGAATGTGGCGAACCGGTGATTGCCAGGGGCAACGGATTCCGGGCTTAAAGATATAGAATTACCCGGAATCAAAATAGCCATATTGCGGAGAAGGAGCATAGATAATATGTTGGTGAGACACAAAGCGGGTAAATTATCCCAGGAAATGAAAATAGGCCCCCACGGAAGGTTGCGAAAGTCCAGTATCCGGAAAAGCTAAAAGCGATTTCCCAGATGGAAAGCTTATGGGTTATCCGGAACATCTTAGGATCAACGGGTTTGGGACTGGATTAAGGCTAAATTAGCATGGGTGGAATTGACCCTTTTCCCCGGGACCCATTCAGCAAAATAAATTTTTTTTTACCTTTCAAGTCAGGATTCAGTCCCTCACCGGGAACCCCAGGGACCAAATTATTCAGGCGGATCCGGGATGTCACGGAAAATCATCCCGAGTATCCGTTGCCGATGGATAAATGGAAAAAAATTAAACTTGCGGAAAAAAACCTTCCGCAATTTTCTTTTGTTTTAGTCAGTAAGATCAGAATAAAGATTTTTAAATTCCCTGCCTGCCCCCAGGTTTTTAAGATTGTTTGGGGGAACGCCAAAGCTTCTGCCAATTCTCAGGGGGTATGGTTACACAACATTTTTCTGGGCCCGGAAATGGCAAGCAAGGTTCAGAAAGTGGGGCAGTTCATCCTTCTTTTATCCGGTATGGCAGGAAGCTTGGTATAAATCGCTGAGATTTCCATTCCACCCCGGCTCTGGGATGCCGATTGAAGACTGGACACATTGACGTCATAGCTGAGTCCCACCTTAATGCCGTTCATTTGCAAACCCAGATAGGGATTGATGGCATCATTCCACCTGTACCAGGCACCCACATAAAAAATAGTGGGATTATCTATGACTTGATCCACATTCAGACCAAAAGCTCCGCCGAGATCCATTTCCGTCGCCCCTCCCTGTTGCATATACAGACCGCTGGTATATAGCCGGGTGGTCTCATTGACGGGGATGGAAGCCCCGACATGAACGGTTAAGCGGGCATTGATGCGGTTGGTCTCTCCGAGGAAGGACTCATTCGGCTGGCTGATATGATAATAGGATGCCCCACCATAGATATAGGCATTGTCATTTATCGTAGCATTATACAGTAAGCCAACATTATAGTCCGAATAGGAGATATTGGATTGACTGAATGTTTCCCCGCTCGGGATTGTGGGATCAAATCCGTCAGCTCCCAGCTGGTTCTCGAATATCAATTTGGAAAAATCAAGCCTTTTCTGCACGAGGGTGACCTGGACGCCGAGACCCAGGGTCTGATCTCCGTATACATCCAGCGATTTATGGTAGGCTGTGGAAAGGCCTACATAATTTTCCAGCAGTCCCCCTCCTCCGGTCTGGTCGTATAATATGGTAATCCCCACCCCGAAAATATCATTGGGGTTGATCACGTTTTTCAGGATGTCCATATCGGCGGATACGGTTCCGGTGATGAATGGAGTTGATATGCTCGACCACTGGGACCGGTAATTTCCGGCAATCCGGAAATCCCCGTAAAAAAAGCCCGTGTAGGCCGGGTTGAGGGTAAGGGGAGAAGCAAAATATTGGGTGAAATGTGGATCCTGGGCCTGGCAAATTTTACTCAGGGTCAGCAGGAAGACCAGGATCAGCTTTCGGTTCATGGCAGGGTCCAGTAAAGCAGGGTACCTTAAAAAGGTGGAAAAAGGTCAATTTACGGAATTTATTGCTGTTTCTTCTCCCCGTAAGCCAGGTCTCCGGCATCCCCAAGTCCGGGAACGATATACCCCTGGCCGTTGAGCTCTTCATCAATGGCAGCTGCCCAGATTTTTAGTTTTCCAGCCAATTTCTGCACTTTTTCAATGCCCGTCCGGGAAGCTATGGCAGTGACCACATGGATGGCTGAAGGCTGGCCATACTCCAGCAGGCGATGGATGGTTTTGACCAGGGAAGCTCCGGTGGCCAGCATCGTATCGGCCAGGATCAGGAACCGGCCCTCCAGGGGCGGGCAGGAAAGGTAATCCATTTGTATATCGAAGCTGTCCGAGGTAGCATGATGCCGGTAAGCGGTCACAAAGGCATGATCTGCCTGGTCAAAATAATTCAGCAATCCCTGGTGAAGCGGTAGGCCCGCCCTCAATATCGTTGCCAATACCGGTTGCTCTTCCAGGACAAAGCTCTTGGAGATACCCAGGGAAGTGGTGATTTCCAGGGATCGATAAGTCATTTCCCTGCTGATCTCGTAAGCAGCCACTTCGCCGATTCTTTCCAGGTTACGCCGGAAACGCATCCGGTCTGCCTGAATCTGGACATCCCTGATCTCGCTTAGCCAATGGCCGACCAGGGAATGCCTTTCGCTGAGATTAATGACCATACCGGATTTTAAGGTCAATTTAAGGATTTTTCCCGGGGTAAACCGGTCGTAATCACGGGTCAATGCCAATCGGTGTAAATTTGGCAAAACTGTACCGTGGTATACAAAGTGATCGGAGTCATGTCCGGCAGCTCCCTGGATGGACTGGACCTGGCTTATGCAGCTATCCAGGACAAGGCCGGAACATGGAGTTACGATTTCCTGGAAACCACCTGCTATCCCTATACTCGGGAATGGAAGGAAAAACTGAGGCAATCCAGGACCCTTGGTGCAGGGGAATACCTTTGCCTGGATACAGCATTTGGCCGTCATATCGGGGAAAGGATTTGCCAGTTCATGGCCGGTCATGGCCTGGAATACCAGGTCAATTTTATTGCCTGCCATGGTCATACCAGTTTTCATCTTCCGGACCGGCATACAACTGCCCAGCTTGGGGATGGAGCAACCATTGCTGCGGTTACCGGCTTGCCGGTGATCTGCGGACTGCGTGCCATGGACCTGGCCCTGGGCGGTCAGGGAGCACCCATTGTACCAGCTGGGGAAAAACACCTTTTCGGGGAATATGCCCTGTTATTAAACCTGGGTGGAATCGCCAATATCTCCTATAAGGATCAGGGGCAGTACCGGGCCTTTGATATCTGCCCGGCGAACCGGGTGCTGGATGCCCTGGCTGCGCTTGAGGGTCAGGATTATGATGATAATGGGAGGATGGCCGCTTCCGGACAACTCAATCTGGCCCTACGGGATTCCCTGAATGCCCAACCTTATTACCGGCTCCCTTTCCCCAAATCCCTGCCTAATGAATTTGGCACAGAGACCATCTATCCCCTGATCCTAAGCCTGGAGGGGAAGGCCCGCAATTCCCTCAGGACCTACTGCGAGCATATTGCCATGCAGGTGGATGCCGCCCTGGCCATGTTCCCCCTTGGAGGGCGTCAAAAAATGCTGGTCACCGGCGGAGGTGCTTTCAATGGTTTTCTGCTTTCCCGCCTGAAGGCTGCTTTGGATCAGCGGGGTGTGGAGCTGGTCATTCCGGATGCGCAACTGGTCCGTTTCAAGGAAGCGTTGATCATGGCATTTCTGGGGGTGTTGCGCTGGAGAGAGATGGATACTGTGCTGTCATCCGTCACCGGGGCCTCCCGGGACAGTTCCGGGGGAGCGATCTGGCTGGGCAGGGGGGATTAAGCTGACCTATTTGGAGGGACCTGCATTTCCGGTTACCTTTGCCGGAAATCTGAAATTGCCTTGCGCTTCCGTACTGTTCTCATAGTCATTTTCTTAGTGCTCGTCCTGGATCAGGCCCTTAAATATTGGGTCAAGACCCATATGTATGCCGGGCAGGAATTTAATATGGTCGGATCCTGGTTCCGGATTCACTTTATCGAGAATGAAGGCATGGCCTATGGAATCGAGATTGGCGGAAACGGGGGTAAGCTGATGCTGAGCATATTCCGCCTGGCGGCTGTCGTGGGAGGCTTTTTCCTGATCCGCAAACTGATCCGGGAAAAATATCACCGGGGCCTTATTTTCTGTGGTGCCCTGATCCTGGCCGGGGCCATGGGTAACCTGATCGACAGTTTGTTTTACGGTATTTTCTTTTCTGCAAGCAGTGAATTCACCCGCAATGTGGCCTCTTTCCTGCCTGCAGGCGGCGGGTATGCTCACTTTCTGCAGGGAAGGGTGGTGGATATGCTCTATTTTCCCCTTTATCAGGGATTTTTACCCAGGTGGGTCCCTTTCTGGGGAGGGCATTATTTTATCTTTTTTCAACCGGTGTTCAATATCGCCGATGCGTCAATATCAACCGGGGTAATCTCCATCATCGTATTCCAAAAATCCTTTTTCCGCAAACGGCAAACAATGGCCCCTGCTGCGGATTCCCCCTCCCCTGATCCGGTCTTGCCTGCAGAGCCGCAGGTACCGGAAAACTGAGATCCCTATCCGGCAAATCATTTTCCGGTAGCCAGCGCTTCCTCCCTGAGCAACAGAAATTTCAGGCTCTTATCGGGTAACCCCTTTCAAAGTTCAGCCTTTTGTTATCAAGCATCCTGATTTTTCTGCAACTCAGGCCTAAACCTAAATTGGAAAAAATCGGCTCGGGGATCAATTGGTTCATCATCTTCTGGTTCGGAAACCCTGGCCGTTGCCCAGGGAGGAGAACCACTCCCATTTTCTTTGAATATATGTAATAAAAGTTCTTTGACTTGATACCTGGTTGCCGAAGGAAATCTTCTGCGGACGTAAAAGCATCAGAGTTACGATAGAGAAACGGTTTAACAGGCACGTTTAATTTGGCGTTGCCGTAAATCAGCGCATAAAAGCCGGATGGTCGATGCAATGGGGGTATTGAATCCAGGTTTAAATGCTGTGTCATCATGCTCGAGTAACGCCCTGCATTCTTGATGCAGGGTAATTTACAGGGATCATTTTGATATCTGCCATGGAGAAACTTCCCTTTTGTTCAGCCGGAAGCGATAAATAATACCCAGCTTTAGCCATTGACACTGTTGTCATGGAGAGATTAAAATGGGTGTGCCTTTTTCCCCATCCCTGGCCTGGCAATCCTCCAGTCCACTATATTGCTTGGCATCGCTGATCAGAAACTCCATCTGGAAACGGAGCCCATCATATTTACACATCTTTATGGCATCAATTGTTGTATCGGCGCCCAAGTTGATCTCCGGCTGCTGTTTGTCCCCATAATATTTACAAAGCCGCCTATACGTTCCTCTTTAATTGGACTTGAGTACAGCACCGAGGTATATATTTCCATGTGCTTGTCCTTATAGCAGCGCTTCCCTCTTCTTTTGTCTATCGCCCCAATGACTACTTTTCCATTAGTTTGGAACTATTATATTGATTATCAATGTAATAATGTCAAAGTTTCCACTTTTGCTAAAAAGTGTCTTTTGTTTGATTTTATCCGACGCCCGAAGAGCCATAAGATTGGTGTTTTATATCTGGAAAATCAGGTAAAACCTGATAATTGAGATATGATATATCAATTCAATTTGAATTATTCATATTTATTTCATTATTTTGTATCTGGATAATCAGGTATAACCTGATAATCAGTATATGAAACATAAAAATATCTTGTTCCAGTCCAACGCCATCTTGGAGCATTTTTTAAAAAGCAATCAACTTTGCTTTACTTCTGCGGATGCATTGAACGTATTGGTAGGTGTCTCGGAAGGTGCCGTCAGGGAACAGTTAAGTGATATGGCAAAAAGAGGCCTCTTGATGCGTATCAAAAAGGGCCTGTATTATATTATCCCTTTTGACCAGGATCCTGAAACGTTTATTCCGGACTGGCATCTATTAGCAGAGCATTTGGTAAATGGCAACAGATATTATATCGGTTATTATTCTGCTCTACAATTGCATCAGTTGATTACACAGCCGTCGCTCAATGAATTGATTGTTACGGATCATCAAATTAAACCATCTGTGATCAAGGTCAGGGAAATACCATTTCAGTTTATTTATCATAACGATAAACATTTTTTTGGGTCGAAAAAGATATGGGTTGATTCATTCAATAAGGTAATAAGCTCTGATCTGGAAAAGACATTTGTGGATTGCCTTTTCCAG
>DATLTB010000111.1:0-11531 GCA_035533815.1 Chitinophagaceae bacterium | reverse complement strand
AATGCAACTTCTGTACTAATTGACATTAAAGATTTATTCATATTTAAATAATTTAAATAGTATGTTTTTGGTTCTTAATTTTGAAAAAATGTGAGTAATCTGCTCTTAAAATAAAGTTGCATTTGTATGTTGAATTCTCTTAAACCCTTTACATGGCATAATATAAAATATATGCCATACCTCATTAGTCCCTGTATGTATGTATAACCATCAATTATTGATCAGCAGTAATGGTTAAACTTGCCTGGGTTTCAAGGATTCTTATACCTACCCAGGTGCTTGCTCATGAGCATATGGGCAATACCCAGTTCCAGGAATTCTCCGCCCCGGGGAAGATAACCGCAGCCAGTGTAAAAGGGGACGGCTGTTTTGCGGGCATGCATCTCGATAATCCGGTAACCTTGCCGGGTAGCCTGCTTCTCGGCAAAGGCCAGCAGGGCTTTTCCGGCACCCTTGCCCTGGTGATCCGGAGTCACAGCCATCTGACGTAGGCGGATCAGGGTGGGGTCCACCGGACTGAGGATGCAGCAACCGATCATTTTCCCCCCGGCTGATGCAAAACAACCGATGAGCAGATCATTTTTTTCCTCCAGCAAACTTTCCGGGGTGAAATGCAGGCCCAGCGGCTTGCGCAGGACCTGTAACCGGAGCTCTACCATGTCCAGGTATTCCTGGCTATCATAGTTGATCAGATGAAGAGAGTACATGGGAGTCCGGGATACCCGGCTTTATACCGGCTATTTCACCAGGCTGCCCCGGAGCTGCAGCAGGGTGGTTTCTGCCACTTTGAGGTTATAGCGGTCGGCAATGAGCTTATTGGAGGCTGCCTGTAGGCTTTGCTGGGCAATCTGCACGTCTATCAGGGTGCTTTGGGCCTGTTGAAAGGTGGCCAGGGCAATCTGGGCACTTTCCTGAGCCACGCTATAGGTCTGTTCATCCAACAGCAGGGCTTTGTGATAATAATCATAATTATTGAATGCTGTCTGCAGACTGAGGTCCAGCTGGCTTTGCTGGTTTGACAGGGACAGCTGCTGGTAGACTATGTTCAGCCGGGCATCACGGACCAGTCGCGTATTGTTGAACTGGTTGAAAATGGGGATGGTTGCCGTAAAGCCATAGGTGAACCCCCTGTTCTGGCTGTACAGGGCAAAACCGGCAGCAGTCTGGGATAGGCTATAGGAGTAACTGGGATCGAAGGAAATGGTTGGATATCGGGCTGCCTCGTCTTCCTGAAGCAGATACCGGGAGATGTCGATATTTTTCTGCTGAACCTGCAGGGGGATATTGCTGTTGAATATCTCGACCTTCAGGGCATCATAGCCCATGCCCAGGTCAACGGGAATGGTGTCCACCACATCATAATCCGTATTGACTGCCGGCAGGGCGATGAGCTGGTTCAGGGCGGACTTGTCCTGGTCCAGCATATATTGCTGCTGCAGATAGGCGGATTTCTGGCTGTCCAGGTCCACCTCAGCCTGCAGCATGGCCAGTTTCGCCCCCGATCCGACATTGAACTGCCTGGTGGCGATATCCAGTTTCTGCCTGGATATGTCCATTAGTTGCTGAAGGGAAAGCAGGTTTTGCTTTTGCTGAACAATATTATAATAGGCATCGATAATCGCAGCCACCGAATTGTTCACCTGATTCTTGACATCCAGCTCCCCCTCGCTCTTGATGGCAGCCAGCTGGTGGGCTGCTGCGAAGACTTTCAGGCCGTCGAACAGGGTCCAGTTCAGGTTCACGGAAAGATTCGTATTGCTTGAAATGGCATTCTTTTTATTAATCGAAGAGCCGCTGAGGAATTTCTGGTTCACATTATTGACAGCCCAGCTTTTGGAAGCCAGTCCGTTGATGGTGGGCAGGAAAGCCCCAAACGCAAAACTGTAATCATTGGCAGAAACCGCAGCCTGATTTTTGGCCATCAGGATATCGTAATTGTTTTTGAGTCCGATGGCAATGGCATTATCCAGGGTCATCAGGGGGTGTTGGTTCTGACCCGGACAGATGGTGTAGGCCAGATTATACAGCAGGACTAAGGGGATTATTTTTTTCACTGTCATCATTTAGGTCAGGTAACGGATCCGGTTTGGCTGAACTGCCTGGGATCTCCCTCATGCATTATAGGGTTTTTCAGGTAAATCTTCCTTCTTTTTCCTGCGTATCGACAGGTAGGAATACATGGCAGGAATGACATATAGGGTCAGGACCAGGGAAAACATGATCCCTCCTACTATGACGATACCCAGGGGGATACGACTGGTGGAAGCTGCTCCCAGCGATAAGGCAATTGGCAGGGCACCCAGGCTCATGGCCAGGCTGGTCATGAGAATGGGGCGCAGCCGGAGGGATGCGGCTTCTATGGCCGCATCCACTTTGCTCATCCCCAGGTCCCGGTGATTATTGGCAAAGTCCACGATCAGGATGCCGTTTTTGGTGACCAGCCCGATCAGCATGATCATCCCGATCTCGGAAAATATGTTCAGGGTCTGATCAAAGAGCCAGAGGGAAAGTAAGGCCCCGCATGCAGCCAATGGCACAGTCAGCATGATGGTTAAGGGATCAATGAAGCTTTCAAACAACGCGGAGAGTACCAGGTATATCAGGGCCAGGGCCAGCACCAGGGCAAAAACGGCGCTGGAAGAACTTTCCGCATAATCCCTTGAGGTACCCGTCAGTTCGGTGGTAAAGGAAGGCCCCAGGGTTTCCCGGCCTATTTTCTGCATCTCCGCGATCCCGTCACTGACGGTTTTACCCGGTGCCAGGCTGGCAGAAACTGTAGCCGATTTATACCGGTTATAGTGATAGATCTGCGGCGGGCTGGCGGATTGTTCCACACTGACCAGGTTATCCAGCTGTACAGGCTGCTGGCTGGGATTGGTGCTGCTGCTGACGTAAAGATCAGGCAGGTCTGAGGGACGGTCCCTGTACTGGCTGGACACTTCCCCCACGACATCATATTGTTTCCCGTTCATCACGAAATAACCCAGCCGTTCATTGCTGAGGGCAAGCTGCACCGTCTGGGAAATATCGCTGACGGAAATATTATCTTCTGTGGCCAGTGCCCGGTTGACCTGGACCTGCAGTTCCGGGTTGTTGAGCTTCATGTCAACATCGACCACCCCGCCGAATACCGGATCAGGATAAGCCTTGTCCATGAATTTCGGGAGGTAAGCTTCCAGGGTGTCCAGGTTGATGTTCTCGATCACAAATTGCACCGGAAGTCCGGGTCTGTTATTCACCTGGATGGTTGGGGGCTCGATCACATAGCCTCTTCCCTGCGGGAACTCCCGGAGATGACGGTCCAGGTAGAGGGCCAGTTCATGCTGGCTGCGCTTTCGCTTGGAGGGGTCTGAGAAGGTGACATACATGAATGCCGTGTTCGTGGAACCCGAAGCGATGAAGGGTGGTGCAGTCACGCTCAGGACGGCCTCATGTTCCGGCATGGAATCCATGATGAAATTCACCACCTCATCGGTATATTTTTCCATGACATCAAATGAAGTGCCGACCGGAGCGGTCAGGCTGATCCTGAACTGGCTGCGGTCCTCCATGGGGGCAAGTTCGGATTTCAGGTGGGTGCCAACCAGGAAGCTCATCCCCACACAGGCCAGGATAATCAGAAAAGCCACCCAACGCACTTTCATGAAACTTTGCAGCGAACTTTTATAGCCCTCTTCCATCCACTTGAAAAAGGGCTCGGTCTTGTTATAGAACCGGGACCGGGTATGGTGCGCCCGGGATAATTTAAGATTTAGCACGGGGGTCAGGGTCAGGGAGACAAATGCGGAGATCAGCACGGCTCCAGCCACTACAATCCCGAATTCCCGGAACAGCCGGCCCACAAATCCCTGCATGAACACAATGGGCAGAAAAACAAAGGCCAGCGTAATGGAAGTCGCGATGACCGCAAAGAACACCTGGTCGGCTCCCTCCCGGGCTGCCTGCATGCGGGGCAAGCCCGCTTCCAGCTTTTTGAATATGTTTTCCGTCACAACAATACCGTCGTCTACCACCAGACCAGTGGCCAGCACAATCCCCAACAAGGTTAATATATTGACCGTCAGTCCAAAGATGTACATGATGAAAAAAGCCCCGATCAGGGAGACCGGGATATCGATCAGGGGACGAAGAGCGATGAGCCAGTCCCGGAAGAACAGGTAAATGATCAATACCACCAGGGCCAGGGCGATGGCCAGGGTTTCCCCGACTTCACTGACGGATTGCCGGATATAGGTGCTGTTGTCAAATACAATACCCAGCTTGATATCCTTGGGAGTATCCTTGCGGAGCATAGCCAGCCGCTTGTAAAATTCATCGGATATGGCTACATAATTGGCTCCCGGCTGGGGTACCAGGGCCAGGCCGATCATGGGGACGCCTTTTTCCTTCAGGATGGTGTATTGATTCTCTGCACCCAGTTCGGCATAACCAATATCGGCGAGGTGAATGATCCTTCCCCCGATATTCTTGATGATCAGTTTATTGAACTGGGAGGGAGTGGATAACCTGCCCATGGTCCTCACGGTCATGGTGGTTTCATTACCGGTGATCTGGCCGGAAGGAAGTTCCACATTTTCCCGGGTCAGGGCAGCCTGGACATCCTGCGGGGTCAGTCCGTAAGCCGCCATCTTATGTGGATCCAGCCATAAACGCATGGAATACAACTTCTGTCCCCAAACCTGGATGCTGCTCACCCCGGGGATGGTCTGCAGCTTTTCCACCAGTACATTTTCGGCGTAATCATCCACCTGGAGGATATTGCGGGTACTGCTTTGCACCGTCATGGCCAGGATGGCCCCGGCATCTGCATCCGCCTTGGTGACCACGGGCGGAGCATCGATGTTGGGGGGTAGCTGGCGCTGGGCCTGGGATACTTTGTCCCTGACATCATTGGCTGCAGTCTCCAGGTCGGAGCTCAGATTGAACTCCACAGAGATGTTGCTGACACCTTCTGCACTGGTGGACGATATGGACCGGATGCCGGGAACGCCGTTAATCGATTTTTCCAGGGGTTCCGTGATCTGGGATTCCACCACATCAGCATTGGCTCCCGTATAATTGGTATTCACACTGATGACCGGGGGGGTGATCGCCGGATAATCACGAACCCCCAGGAAGGTATAGCCGATGACCCCGAACAGGATGATCAGGATGCTCATCACGGTGGCAAACACCGGGCGCTTCAACGAAAAGGAGGGAAGGCTCATAATCTCATGCAATAAAAAAATTCATTTCTCGGATGGCCTTCATGGTCATTGCACACTTAAAAACTTCACCGGCTCGCCCTGTTTCACCTGCATGATGCCGGTAATGGCCACCGTATCATAGGCCTGCAAGCCGCTGGTTATCTGTATCTGATCCGGATTAGCCACCCCTGTTTCCACATTGACCAGGTCGGCCTTCCTGTCCTTAATCCGGACTACCTGTTTATTGGTTGTGGTCTGAATGATCGCTTCCGTGGGGATCATCAGGGCATCCGAAGTATTTCTCAGATCCAGGTGCACGGTGGTAAAGGAACCCGGATGCAGTTCCCTTTTCGGGTTCGGCACCAGCGCCCTGATACGCACGGTACGGGTAGTCACATCAATATCCGGCTCCACGGCAAAGATCTTTCCGGTAAATGTTTTATGGGGTTCCTCGGCAACGGTAAAAGTTAAGGAATCCCCGCTGCTAAGCATATTTTCATATTTTTCCGGAATGGAAAAATCCATTTTCAAGGGGTCGGTCTGCACAATGGTAGCAATTACGGTGGCTGGGGTGACCGTAGCGCCCAGACTGATATTGCGCAGCCCGATGATCCCATTGAACGGGGCAAAGATCTGAGTCTTTTCGATCAGCGCTTTTATATTGTCCATATCTGCCTGATTGGACTGGACCAGGTTAAGGGCATTATCCACATCCTGCTGGCTCACTCCGCTAACCGAAAGCAGCTTTTTTTCCCTGTTCAGGGTCAGTTGGGAAAGCTGGAGGGCCATCTTTGATTTTTCCAGCTGGGCCTGCAGGTCAGCATCAAAAAGCTGGACCAGCAAGGTACCCTTGGTTATAAATGTCCCTTCCCTGAAATTGATCCCGGTAACCGTACCACTAACCTGGGGCTGAAGATCCACAGATTCATTACCCATCAGGGAGCCGGTCGCGTCCACACTATTCCTGACCTCACTGGGTTTAATGACATACACATCCATCAGCAGATCCTTTGGTATCGTGCCTGCCATTTTAGCTTCAGCGCCCGCCTTTCTGTCTTTGGAGCGTTTATTCAGGTACAGCAGGACGGCCAAACCGATGAGTATGAGAACCAGGATCAGTCTGGGTAGCCTGTTTTTTTTCATTGTTGCCATTTTCAGCGTTGAACATGTAAACGGAAAGCCCTTAAAAAGAACCTGCCGGGAATGATTATCTGCGGAATTGAACTCAGAGTTGACAAAGATAAGAAAGGGGACTTATTTAGGTTTGGATAGAGTGATAATTTTATACAAATGGTAAATATTATAAATAGAAGGTAAATCCTGATGCGGAGGTATTATCCGGACTGGGGATATATGATTAATTTACAGGGAATTTGGAGAAAAACCCCTGGTATCAATAAAAATTATATTTTTGCAGTCAAGTTAAACCTAAAACAATTAAAATTATGTCAGACATTTCAACTAGAGTTAAAAAGATCATCATTGACAAATTGGGTGTCGACGAAGCAGAAGTTACCCCTGAAGCCAGTTTTACCAATGACCTGGGTGCTGACTCTCTGGATACGGTGGAACTGATCATGGAATTTGAAAAAGAATTCAATATTTCCATCCCGGATGAACAAGCTGAAACTATCACTACAGTTGGCCAGGCCATTGCTTACCTAGAAGAGCACGTAAAATAGTCTTTAATAATTACCCGCATTTAATGGAATTAAGACGCGTTGTAGTTACCGGAATGGGGGCACTGACACCGCTCGGGAATACTGTCCCCGAATACTGGCAGGGCTTGGTAAATGGAAAATCCGGAGCAGGTTCCATCACTTCTTTTGATTGCAGTAAATTCAAAACCAAATTTGCCTGTGAACTGAAAGGATTTGATCCTTTCCACTTCCTGGATAAAAAGGAAGCCCGGAAAATCGACCGGTTTTCACAGACCGCCCTCATCGCCTCGGATCAGGCGGTCAGAGATGCTAAAATAGACCGGCATTCCGTGGATGTGGACCGGGTGGGAGTGATATGGGCTTCCGGTATCGGAGGACTTACCTCGCTTTGCGAAGAACTCAAAAACTTCTACCAGGGTGATGGAACCCCGCGGTTCAATCCCTTTTTCATTCCGAAGATGATTCTGGACATTGCCGCAGGACATATCTCCATGCGCTATGGGTTCCGGGGGCCGAACTTTGCCACTGTATCTGCCTGTGCTTCTTCTACCAATGCCTTGATTGACGGATTGAATTATATCCGGATGGATAAGGCGGATCTTTTTATCGCAGGCGGATCGGAGAGTGTCATCAATGAGGCTGGGGTCGGCGGGTTCAATGCCATGAAAGCCCTTTCCGAACGCAATGATGATCCCACCACAGCATCCCGGCCGTTTGACCTGGACAGGGATGGATTTGTCATGGGAGAGGGCGCAGGCGCACTCATCCTGGAAGAAATGAATCATGCCTTAAATAGGGGAGCGAGTATTTATGCAGAACTGGCAGGAGGCGCGGCCACAGCCGATGCCTATCATATCACCGCCCCGCATCCCGAAGGGCTCGGGGCGCTGCATGTCATGCGCAATGTGCTGAAAGATGCGGGTATGGAAGCGCCGGAAGTGGATTATATCAATGTGCACGGGACTTCCACCCCACTGGGCGATATTGCAGAAGTGAAGGCGATCCAGCAGGTTTTTGGGGAGGCAGCATATAAGCTCAATATCAGCGCCACCAAATCGATGACCGGCCATTTGCTCGGTGCTGCAGGAGCCATTGAAGCAATAGCCTGCATCCTGTCCATCAAGCATGAAATGGTCCCCCCGACCATCAATCATTTTACCGATGATCCCCTGTTTGACCCCCGCCTGAATTTCACCTTTAACAAAGCCCAGCACAGGAAAGTGAATGCCGCGCTGAGCAATACTTTTGGTTTCGGGGGACATAACGCATCGGTAATTTTCAAGAAATTCATTGCCTGAATATGTGATGCTTTCCGGCAATCCGATATTAACCCGCTTGTTTACGAAAAAAACGCCGCTACAAAGGGACCTGAAAAATCTCATGGGGTTCAGTCCGAGAAACCTTTCCGTGTATGAGATGGCGCTCAGCCACCGGTCCGGGAAAGGCAATACCGATTTTAACAATGAACGGCTGGAATACCTGGGGGATGCCATCCTCGGGGCGATCATCGGAGACTTCCTGTTCCGGAAATACCCCTATAAGACCGAAGGCTACCTCACGGAAATGCGTTCCAAGATCGTCAACCGGCAGCAGCTGAATGATATTGCAGTGAAGATGGGATTCCGGAAACTGACCATTTATGACCGTTATAACAGCCTGCTCAAGGTGAGCCAGATATTCGGGAATGCCCTGGAAGCCCTGGTAGGGGCGGTATACCTGGACCGGGGTTACCGGAAGACCCGGCAGTTCGTGTTCAGGCGGATCGTAGTGCCCTATATCGACCTGGAGATCCTGGAGGGCGTGGAGATGAATTTTAAGAACAAGCTTTATGGCTGGGCCAATAAAAATGGCAAGTCACTGGAATTCGAACTCCTGGAGGAAAAGATCGAAGGGGGCAGGAGGTTGTTTACCGTAGGTGCCGTCATCAACGGGAAAGTAGTTTGCTCCGGAAAAGCGTACAATAAAAAGGATGCCAGCCAGATCGCTGCCCAGCAGGCTATCGACAAGCTAGGCATTGCCGAGAAACCCGAACTTCCTACCTGAATAAAGCTCCTTTCCTGCGAAGCGGGTAATTTCCTGTATTTTCATGGTATGGGAAGAGGGCATAAAATCAAAATGGGGTTGACCATTGCCGGTGTATTTGCAATGTGTGCAGTGGTGCATGCCCAGGATAATTCTTCCTTTTCCACTTCCTTTAGTCATGGTAATGCCACTAGCGAGTTTAAATCCCCGTTCAGTCTCCCGCTGAGCGGCAATCAGTCGATGTACAGTCAGGATTCCCTGAAAATGGCCGGGCAATCAGTGAAAATCTTTAAGGTTCAGGGGCTATCCCCTTCCTTTAATCTGGGTACTCAGAATGGGACTGCGGGTTATTCCAATTCCGGCGGATTTGGGGAGAATAATAACTCATCCACCACCGGGAAGGTTATTCTGCCTGGGATGACCAGGAATCCATTGCATAATAATGGAACCAGCCAGGCTTCGGAGGATATCAATACCCTGCTTTTTCCCATGAGTGTCCCGCATAGCACCGGAACGAATTCGCTCCTGACAGGTACCCCATTTTTAACCAACAACAAAGCTGCCCCGCCAATAACTGATCTTTACAGCGATTCCACCTACGATTCCCCCGATAATGATCATCAATCCGTCGATTCTTCCTGGAATTCCTGGTAGGGAATTATTCAGGAGTGAATGTAATTTTTCAGTTCATCAATAGTTTCCTGCTGGTTGAATATGGTGGCCCGGATCACATCATTGATAGAAACGATGCCGCAAAGCTGGTCACTTTCAAAAACCGGGAGATAGCGGATATTGTTTTCCGACATGAGGTGCATGCATACTTCAATGGAATTATCCGGGGTAATGCGCGGTAATCCCGTGGACATGATATCCTTGACCAGGGTATCAGATGAGGATTTTCCCTTGAGGATAACTTTACGGGCATAGTCCCTTTCCGTAAGCAGTCCCAGGTAACGGTCCAAAGTGGAAACAACCACGGAACCGATATTTTTTTCTGCCATGATCTTCAGTGCTTCAAGCACATGGGTATCCGGGATTACAGAAATGACATCCCTGCCTTTGCGGGCTAAAATATCAGAAACTTTTTTCATAAAAGGAATTTAAATCAGTTATCCAGACCGACAAAATACTCATCCAACCAATAATTTACGAAAAAAAAGTTATGAAGTGATATTTATCAATAAATAATTATAATATATTGTGAGATAAAATGATTTATTCCTACAGAACAATAAAATAAAAACAGCCATGGGAAAAATAATACTCTTTAATATGATGACGCTGGACGGGTATTTTAAAGGGAAAAACAACGGACTTGACTGGCATCATGTGGATGAGGAATTTAACGAATTTGCCATTGAGCAATTAAACAGTGCAGAAGGTCTCATCTTTGGGCGCCTGACTTATGAACTCATGGCAGGTTACTGGCAAACCCCGGAAGCCATAGCTAATGACCCGATAATTGCCGGGAAAATGAATGCGATTCCAAAATTTGTATTTTCTACTAACCTCGACAAAGCAGCCTGGCAGAATACCCAACTGCTTAAAGGGAATATCGAACTGGAAGTCAAAAGAATAAAGGAACGACTTAAGAGAGACATGCTGATATTCGGGAGTGCCAGCCTGGCTTCAAAGTTTAGAACCCTTGACCTGATTGATGAATATAGAATAATGATAAATCCCATAATATTAGGAAATGGGGAACCATTATTTGAACCCCTAAATGATCGGTTGAAACTTCATCTGGTTAGGACTAAGACATTTCATTCAGGAAATGTGTTATTGGTATATGAACCAAGAAGGGAATAAATGGGTACCAGGGGGATTGGAGTCAAATCCTTTTTTTGTTTGCAGACAATCAAAATGTTATGGCTCGTAATTGGCTTTGAGAAATCATTGATGTGGTAAATTCCAGATGCCTGGTTTGAGCTGGCATTCTGGATATGAAATGAAGTTTGCCTTTTTCCCCTGGAAGATTTCTTAATCAGGATTTTTGGTAGATATTTCCGAATTATAATAATAAAATAGGAGTAATCAACTATTTATTTTTTAAGGAACATGCCTTCGACAATATTTTAATACAAAAACAAAGCAGTTTTTTAAAATTGATTAAGAACGCTATTTTAGTTTAATTCCGCAAAAATAATCAGGACTTTCCCTGCTGAAAAACCAGCTGATTCATTGAATTGAGTAAATGAGTTAAATGTAAGTAGTATGATTGCCATTAAATCTGGTTTTAAGTCGACCCATTGTTTTGCGGAGAAGATGCTACGAGTTTTACCCCCATGCAAGACCAAACACCCCAAACCCAGCGCTTGGCTTTGGTGGAATTCTGAGGACCATGCGGCCTGTCGGTCCGCAGGTACTTTAAAAAGATGTTAATCAGCTACACCATCCGGTACTGGGCAAGCCGGGCCCAAAATCATCTTCCGATAACTGCAGCTGCCCATCTCTTCCGGTTACCTCCCTGCTGAAAGAAAACCGGTAAAATAACCAGCATGGCGTTCCTTCCTGCAAATAGAATTTCTGCAATGGGTGAATTTGGTTCCGAGGAAATAAGCAGGAAAACCGGAAAGCTTCGGTTCTCCGGACGACAACAGATGCTGGCCCATTTGTAAAAAATAATCAGTTCCCCTAGTTTGTTAAATTTCTGATAATCAAT
>DATLTB010000110.1:0-26252 GCA_035533815.1 Chitinophagaceae bacterium | reverse complement strand
CTAATTGTTTCATCAGATCAAAAGCACTAATGGATTGACGGCGTTCCCATAACCATTTTCGCAGATACAGACAGGTATTATACACATACCGGGTGCAGCCAAAAGTCTTATTCATCAGCTCCTGTTGCTCTTTGGTCGGATAAATCCTGTATTTGTAGGCTTTGAGCATAAACAAAAATACCTAATTAGCCAAATTTAGCCTAAGTTTTATACACTACACCCTTTTTACCTCCGAAACCCCTTAAAAATGGGGAAAATTTGGATATGTGATTATTTTTATTTTACTTTGTAGTGTATAATATATACACTACATGTCTTTTATTAGAAAAATAAAAAAAGGAGATGCCATCTACCTGGCAAAAGTTGAATCTTACAGAGAAGATGGAAAGGTAAAACAGCGGGTTTTAGAATATGTAGGTAAACAGGAGAATGGCATTCCTGTTCAAAAAGTCGATATTAATAAAATAGAAGTTACGAATGTGCAGCAGTACGCAGATGTAAGTATTCTATATCAATTAGCCATAGAATTAAAATTAAATTACTTATTAGGTAAACATTATCAACCAATCATTGCGTTGATCATTGCCCATCTTATTTGTAAGGGTAGCATATTTAGAGTATCCAAGTGGATTGAAAATTCAACAATCAAAGAAGCGATTGGATTAAATGAGTTGACAACCGAAATGTTATATAATGCCTTAGACCATTTGGACGAATGCAAATTTGAAGTAATCGAGCAAAGTATTTTTGAATATTGGTTAAAAATTGATCCAAGCGACAACAAATCATTTGAGTTGGATGTAACCGATACTTATTATAACGGTCGGCACGATGAGTCTAAGATAAGAAAAGGAAAAGATGGAAAAGTGTCAAAACTTATTCAAATAGGTCTCGGAGTTAGTTTTGAAAATGGATTTCCTATCTTTCATAAATCCTATAATGGTAATATTTCCAACATAAAGATTCTTGAGGATTTAATGAGAGTAATGGCTGAAAGAGGCATTAACACTATCGTTATGGATAGAGGTTTCTATAGTGAATCTAATGTAATGGATTTGAATAAGTTAAAAATGAAAATGATAGTTGGTGTAAAACAATCCATAGGGATAAAGAAAAATATTTTGGATAATATAGAAAGAGATAAGATTTATGCAGCCAGAAACCAGGTAACATTGAAAGGTACTTATGTCTATGTACAAGAAGTAAAATTTCTTTTCGGCAAGATGATAGTAATTTACAACCCTAAATATGAAGCATTAAAAAGAGATAGACTGTTGGCCGATGAAGCTACGGACAATGAAGTAAAATATGTTGGCTATTCATTGATATTTCATAATACTGTGTTAAAGCCAGATGTGGTAGTAAAAAAATATTTTGACAAAGATGTAGTTGAAAGAAGTTTTAGAAAAATGAAAGGCGATGTCCAACTTCATCCAATTAGATTGTGGCTACCAAAAAGAGTTAATGCCCATATAAAAATTTGCTATTTGTCCATGTGCCTGCTATCATTAATAAAATTTAAATGCAAAAAAATAAGTGTATCACCAGGTGAAATAATCCAAGAATTACAAACAGTTTATAAAGTGAACTTAAAGCATACAAAGACGAAGCAAGAGTTCACAAAAGTTGTAACATTATCTAATAATCAAAAAAATATTTTAAAGGCCTTAAAGTGTAGTGTATAAAATTGAACCTAAATTTGGGTAATTAGTACATAATACTGCATGAATTATAAATTAAATAGCATGCTTTTTTGTATAAAGATATTATCTTTGAACAATGTCACAATTAAGTGAATTAAGAAAGCACCTGAAACGGGGTAAAGTATACCGTCGTAATGAATTGACGCAATGGTCCAACGCTGTGGATCGTCACCTTGCTGCATTATTAAAGGATGGGACTTTGCAAAAAGTATCTGCGGGGGTATATTATTATCCAAAGGAATCTGTGTTTGGTAAAACACCTCCTGAAGAAAAGGAACTTGTACGCACTTTTTTAAAAGATGACAGGTTTCTTCTAACTTCTCCGAATGCTTATAATGCTTTGGGAGTTGGCACTACACAGTTGTATAATAAAGTAACGGTATATAATCATAAGCGTCACGGAGAAATAAAGCTTGGTAACCGCACATTTAATTTCCAAATGAAGCATCATTTTCCAAATACGCTGTCAAAAGAATTTCTATTAGTAGATTTGGTAAACAACTTAGATCATTTGGCGGAAGATCCAAAGGAGGTAATAAAGAATGTTGCTGCTAAAGTACCGATGATGGATCACAAAAGATTATCGAATTCGGTTAGGGAGTATGCAAACATAAAAGCGAAAAAAATATTGTCACCAATGCTTATCGAAAACTAAAATAAAATGGCGGCTGATTATTTACACAATCGTAAGGATTTCAAAGCATTGATAAACATTGTTGCGGATGAAAGGAAAATTTCATCGCCTACACTAGTGGAAAAGGATTACTGGATTATGCATATATTATATGGCTTAACATAACAAGGATTTAAATTTGAATTGAAGGGCGGTACATCTTTATCAAAAGGGTTTAAAATAATAGAAAGGTTCTCGGAAGATATAGATATTCATATTACAACGCCAGAAAATCTAAAAGTCAACGAAAATCCAAAGAATACAAAGCCAGCAAATATTTTAGCAAGAAAAGGATTCTATGATTGGCTGGCTAAAAATATTAAATTAGATGGGATTGTTTCTGTAGAAAGAGATGAAGTATTTGATGACACTGATTATTATCGTAGTGGCGGAATACGGTTGAAGTATAAAAATTTATTTGATAAAGTTGAAAGTATTAAGGAGGGAATACTTTTGGAAGCAGGATTTGATACAGTTACGCCTAATCAGAAAGTAACTATTAGTTCGTGGGCTTATGACAAGGCAATACAAACCCCAGGCATTGTCATAATTGATAATAAGGCAATCGATATTGTTTGTTATAATCAGGAATATACTTTTGTTGAGAAGCTTCAAACCATTGCAACTAAATTTCGTAAAGAACAAAGTGGTGGAGAGGGGCGTCCCAATTTTATGCGTCAGTATTATGATGTGTACTGTTTATTAGAGGATAATACTGTACAGAAGTTTATTGGTACACCAGAATACATCGAACATAAGAAAAAAAGATTTCCTGCCGCTGACCTAGAAACTCCGATTGCAAAAAATGAAGCTTTCTTATTGAATGATCCTGCAATTAAGGCTGATTTCATAAAAAGATATAAAGAAACGGCGACGCTTTATAATAATGGTCAGCCGGATTTTGATGTATTGCTGGAAAGAATAAAAGCAAATATCGATAGGCTATAATTAGCCTCTTTTTCCTATCTATTACGCTATTATCGCAGCCAGTCCTCTTAAATCACCTATAAAATGGTTCGGAAACTGTTCGATACGGATATCTTCCCGGATCCGGTTATCCTTTCAGCACCCTGGCCATGGTGATCCCGATATCAGCCGGGCTGTCCACCACATGAATGCCTGACTGTCTCATGATGGCCATTTTTGCCGCCGCCGTGTCCTCCGCTCCTCCCACGATAGCTCCTGCATGACCCATCCTGCGCCCGGGCGGGGCGGTCTGTCCTGCGATGAACCCCACTACGGGCTTGAAGTTGTTTTCCCGGATATACTGCGCAGCTTCGGCTTCCATATTGCCCCCGATCTCCCCGATCATGACGATCCCCCTGGTCTGAGGGTCATTCATCAGCAGTTCAATAGCCTCCCGGGTCGGTGTGCCGATGATCGGATCCCCGCCAATACCAATGGCCGTGGTGATACCCAGGCCGGCCTTCACCACCTGGTCCGCTGCCTCATAGGTCAGGGTGCCTGATTTGGATACGATGCCCACCGGTCCCTTCCGGAACACGAATCCCGGCATGATGCCCACCTTGCATTCATCAGCCGTGATCACCCCGGGGCAATTGGGTCCGATGAGCCTGGTGGACTTGCCGATCAGGTATTGTTTCACCAGGACCATATCCTGTACCGGGATGCCTTCGGTAATGCAGACCACCAGGGCCACCCCGGCCTGCGCGGCTTCCATGATGGCATCAGCCGCAAAAGCCGGGGGGACGAAAATGATGGAAACGTCGGCACCGGTAGCCCGTATTGCCTGTTCCACCGTATTGAATACCGGACGGTCCAGATGGGAGCTTCCTCCTTTTCCAGGAGTCACCCCGCCCACCAGGTCCGTGCCGTATTCGATCATCTGCGCAGCATGGAAGGTTCCTTCCGTTCCGGTGAAACCCTGCACCATCACCTTAGTTTGCCTGTTGACTAAAACACTCATGAAGAAGAATATTAGATGAATTGCCGGAAAAGCGGGCCAAAAGTAACCCTTATCGGTCAATCATCCAATGGGTGGATTGCCACTGTCCTTGTTCTGCATGATCTCGAGCTGGCGCATCTCCTTGGCATCCTGCAGGAACTCCGAAGCAAAGATGAAATGATTGAGTTTTTCATTCTTGCTGAATATGATATCCTTTTTGGTGCCTTCCCACTGCTTGATGCCTTCATACAGGTAGATGATATGGTCGCCGATCTCCATCACTGAATTCATATCGTGGGTATTGATTACGGTGGTAATATCAAATTCCAGGGTGATTTCCTTGATGAGCTTATCAATGAGCAGGGAGGATTGCGGATCCAGCCCGGAGTTGGGCTCGTCACAGAACAGGTAGCGGGGATTCAGCACAATGGCCCGGGCAATGCCTACTCTTTTTTTCATTCCTCCGCTGATCTCCGCAGGGTATTTATTGTGGGCATCCTGCAGGTTGACCCGGTCCAGGCAAAAATTAACCCGGTTCATTTTCTCCTTGTAACTGAGGGGAGAAAACATATCCAGCGGGAACATGACATTCTGCTTCACGGTCATGCTGTCAAACAGGGCGGTACCCTGAAAAAGCATTCCGATCTGCTCCCTGATTCCCTTTTTTTCCCGATCCGTCATAGCCGTAAAATCCTGACCGTTATACAGGATCCTTCCAGTATCAACTTCGAAGAGCCCCACCATACATTTCATCAGCACCGTCTTGCCGCTGCCACTGGTCCCAATGATCAGGTTGGTCTTTCCGGAATACATCACCGCAGAAACCTCCTTCATGACAGTGTTGCCGCCAAATCCCTTGCTGACATTGATCACTTCAATCATGGATGATTTATTTTATAGCTATAAGGTCATTGCAGGAGTATGGCTGCCAGGCCATAATCCGCAAACAGGATCAGGATACAGCTCACTACCACCGCTGTGGTGCTTGCCCGGCCGATTTCCAACGCTCCTCCCTTCACATGATATCCGTAATAGGCCGACACACTGGAAATGATGAAGGCAAACGTATAGGATTTGATGAGGGCAAAAAATACATTGAAACTGTTAAAATTCATGACCAGGCCCTGCATGAACTGCTGTGGAGCGATGATACCGGCCATCTTGCCTGCTTCCAGCCCCCCCCATATGCCCAGGAATCCCGCAATGATGACCAGCAGGGGGATGACCAGGAGGGCTGCCAGGATCTTGGGCAGGACCAGGTACCCCCTGGTGTTTATTCCCATGATCTCCAGGGCATCGATCTGCTCGGATACCCGCATATTACCCAGTTCGGAGGAAATCTTGGAACCGATCACCCCAGCCAGCACGATGCAGACCATGGTCGGCGCCAGCTCCAGGATGAGGGTATCCCGCACAACCATGGAAATGGTGGTCTTGGGGATCCAGGGACTGATGAGCTGGTAGGCCGTCTGCACGGTGGTCACCCCGCCGAGGAACAGGGAGATGATCATCACGATGCCCAGGGAGCCGATCCCGATCTCAACGCACTGGTGCATGAACTCCTTCCAGTACATCTTCAGGTTTTCCGGCCGGGAAAACATGCCTTTCAGCATGAGCAGGTATTGTCCGAAACGAAAGAAGAACATGATCAGGAATTAGGCGCTAAGATAAGGGTTTTACCTGTGGAAAGGAGGAGCTTCACTTGGCCAGGCTCTTCACTAGCAGGCGTTTGAGGCTTCTTTCAATGATTTCTCCCATGGTCCTGCTTTTGGCAAACACCGGATCGTTATAGTGCAGGGACAGTTCATAGCCCAGCTGTTGCACCTTCTGCGGCGTGGAGACCATATCGGTCCGGATGACATCCCTGAGGTCCTTGATCCGGTGGCGCTGAACCTTGATGCGCCTGGCCATCACCGCCTGCTCCTCCTGCCGGTATTGCCGCATCGTCTCCTCATTCAGCAATTGGTCCGCCATCTCCGCAAAAACCTTGTTTTCAGGGAAGCATTCAGGCAGATACAGGGATTTGCTGCCTTCAAAAAACTGTTGGTCAAAATCAATGGCTCTTATCCGGAACTGCACATCGTCAAAATCGGGGGTGATATCAAATACAAAATTATAGGACCGCATATCCCCCAGCAGCCGGACGAAGCATCTTTCATTGAACTTCACAAATTCCTTGGCAATCCGGGTCGGGTTAAATTCCGGCCTTCCCAGGTAATATTTGATGAACTGATCTCCGGGCACTCCGGCAATATGCTCCTCCACCAGGGTATTGCCATCCACAAAAAAATTGATCCAGTAGGGGGAAAGGATATGTTCCAGTTCCAGGCCGTAAATGCGCGAGGCGTCAGCTATCTTGATGTAGAAATAATCATAAATATCATTGAAGTTGTTGACGATCTTGATCCGGAACGGATGGGAATTGCCGAAAGTGCAGTAGTCAATCCGCTCGATATGGAGATGCTCTTCGGCTTGTCCGTTCCCACCTGCCTTCAGGATAGAATAGGTCCTTTTCAGCGCCTGCTGGATATGCCTCATGGCTTCCTGCGGATAAAAAACGGATTCCCACAGGCTGTCCTTCCCTTCCCGGTCATAGACAGGGATGGCTGAATCATAATATTTTAGTTCTTCATAGGATACCGGAAGATGCAGCTCCCGTTCATACAGCCGGAGGTATTGCCTGAATGCGGGGATCAGCGGGTAAAATATCTTTTTCCTCGAGATAAGGGGCTGGGCTCGGTTATCCATGGTTCAGCTGGAAGGATTGCGCGGTTTGCCGGGCTTGTCCCGGGGGCATTTCTGATGGGCATCCAGGACAGCGATGGTAACCATATTGACGATCTGGCGGACCGTGCTGCCCAGCTGCAGGATATGCACCGGTTTGTTCAGGCCCACCAGGACCGGGCCGATGGTATCAAACCCGGCTACCTCCTGCAGCAGGTTATAAGCGATGTTTCCCGCAGCCAGGTTGGGGAAGATCAGGGTGTTCACTCCTCCCGATACCAGGGCGGAAAACGGATAATTGTCCCGGAGTATTTCCATATCAAAAGCCATGCTGGCCTGGATTTCTCCGTCTACGATAAGTTCAGGGGAATGCTTTTTGACCAGCTGCACCGCATCCCGCACCATCATCGCTTCCGGCGTCGGGCTGGAGCCAAAGTTGGAATAGGACAGCATGGCGATGCGCGGAGTAATGTTGAACTGCTGTACTTCCTTTGCGGTCATGAGGGTGATATCCGCCAGTTCTTCGGCTGTCGGATTGAAGTTTACCGTCGTATCGGCCAGGAACAGGGGGCCCTTCTTGGTCAGGATGATATACATGCCTGCTACCCGCCTGGCTCCTTTTTCCATGCCGATAATCTGCAGGGCCGGCCGGATCGTATCGGGATATTTCCTGCTCAGTCCTGAAATGAGGGCATCGGCTTCACCGGTTTCCACCATCATGCATCCGAAATAGGTCCTGTCCCTCATCATCTTGACTGCCTCATAATAATTGTATCCCCTGCGCTTGCGCTTGTCAAAAAAAAGTTCCCCGAAAGCTTTGCGCTTGGATTCCAGGAGTTCTGAACGGGGATCTATGACCTCCACCCCTTCCAGTTCAATACCATTTTCCTTCATCAGGAGCCGGATGACCCGCTCGTCTCCCAGCAATACTGGCAGGGCAATGCCCTCATCCTTCACGATCTGGGCAGACTTAAGAATTCGGATATTATCGGCTTCTGCAAAAACAACCCGTCTCGGATCCTTCCGCACCATACTGCCCAGGACCCGGATCAGTTGGTTATCCAGCCCCAGCCGTTTATTCAGGTCTACCCGGTAGCTGTCCCAGTCGGCGATCTGAACCTGGGCCACCCCGCTTTCCATGGCAGCCCGGGCTACTGCCGGGGCAACCGTCCCGAGTAACCGGGGATCCAGGGGCTTGGGTATGATATACCCGGGTCCGAACTGGATGTTCCTCTCCCCATAGGCCATGTTCACCATATCCGGCACAGGGAGCCTTGCCAGGCCGGCCAACGCCTTCACCGCTGCCAGTTTCATGGCTTCATTGATCTGGGTGGCCCGGACATCCAGGGCCCCCCGGAAAATAAAGGGGAAGCCAAGTACATTGTTCACCTGATTGGGATAATCAGATCTCCCAGTGGCCATGATCACATCAGGCCTGGCTCCTGTAGCGTCCTCATAGCTGATCTCAGGGTCGGGGTTGGCCATGGCAAAAACAATCGGGTTTTTGGCCATGCTCCTGACCATGTCCGCTGTGACCAGGTTGCCTTTGCTCAGCCCGATGAATACATCTGCGCCCTTCATGCCTTCAGCCAGGGTCCTGATCCGGGTCTGTCTGGCAAATTGTTTTTTCAATCCATCCAGGTCCTTTCTGTCCGTGGTTACCGCTCCCTCCCGGTCAAAAAGCAGGATATTGCCGGGATCGGCTCCCAGGGAAATGTACAGCTTGACGCAGGCCATCGCTGCTGCACCGGCCCCGCTGACCACGAAGGAAACCCTGGCTATTTTCTTTTTGACCAGTTCCAGGGCATTGAGCAGGGCGGCACCGGAGATGATGGCCGTGCCATGCTGATCATCATGCATGACCGGGATCTTCATTTCTTTTCTGAGCCGTTCCTCAATGACGAAGCATTCCGGACTTTTGATATCTTCCAGGTTTATCCCCCCGAAAGTAGGTTCCATGGCCTTCACCACCCGGATAAATTCTTCGGGATCCCGGGCATTCAGTTCAATATCGAAAACATCGATATCTGCGAATATCTTGAACAGCACTCCCTTGCCCTCCATGACGGGCTTACCCGCTTCAGGGCCGATATCCCCCAGGCCCAGCACCGCAGTACCATTGCTGATCACGGCAACGAGGTTACCCTTGGCAGTATACCGGAATACATTTTCCGGATCCCGCATGATTTCCATGCAGGGTTCTGCCACCCCCGGAGAATAAGCGAGGGAAAGATCCCTTTGGGATTTGGTGTTCTTGGTGGGAACGACCTCTATTTTACCGGGTCTGCCTCCGGAATGATAATCCAGGGCATCCTGTTTCCTGATCGGATTGGCCATAAGCAAAAACTATGCTTCCATGCAATGTACAAACTTCAGGCTGCTTTCTGGTGGATTGGAAGCCATAAAGGCCGGAGAAAGGAATTTACTGCACCCAACTTTCCACTTAGTTTACCTATCATATTGTTAAATAGCTTGTTGCCTCCTTCACTTTGTTTATACGGGTAACCTAAACTTTATTCGGCAATAGAGCATGATCATTTATGCAAAAGCCAAGTATATTTCCTGTACCTGAGCGTTGGGTTGACTGCAGCCCATTATCATCATGATCTTCCCTTTTTATTTTTCATCGGGCTGAACACCAGTTTCCGGGTATACATAATTTGAATAATGTTTGCCCAGCCATGATGTATATTCTTTGCTTTCAGCCGCTAGCAGATGGAATCCACCAGGCTATTGGACACTATGTCCAGGACAGATGAGCCTGGTTCGTTTTATTCAGTTTATGGAAAATGTGTCTGAAATATTCGGAAGGAAGTTTTCAGTTCACTCCAGTGTATGATCTATCTTCCAATAGGTCCGTGCATCAAATCCCTTCAAATGGGTTCTCAAAAAAATACTCCGCCCTGGGGTTTGTAACTGAAAATGTTTGGATAATGGCAGCTTCTTAATTACTGTCCAATTGCCGCTCCTATTGTGATTCTGCCCCTGCTATTACCACTTTATTTATTAACCTTCTTCTCCGTGTTCACCTATTATATTTTTACCGGACTGTTTGTCGGTAGCTTCCATTGGTATTTCCTGTTGGACATAGGTACGGAAACGCTCCTGCAATTGCTTCATCCGTTCCATTAATTCAGCAAACGTTAGAGGCTGGGGGGTGTATATCATTTGAGCCCGCATGGTCTCATAGTCTTTTTCAAAGCTTGCCAGCACATCTCCTGTAGGTATAAAATCAATGGTCGCCGGATTGTGGGTTTCATAATCTATCCATCTTAAGGCATAAAACAATTTACGATGATCCACAATAGTTCTGTATAATTGCATGTCTGACATAGCGGCATGGCCGTGCACTGTATTATCCATTATTCTTTCTAAATCATAGAGATGCCGCGATTTACGATCTATTTTCAATTTATCAGTTTTTGCAAATTCTTCGTGTAAAAGGAAGGCTTTTTCTAAAAATGTCCGTCTTGCATCGATGGCCCTTACGACAAAGGGATGTTCAGGGTATTCTTCAATAGGAAAGTGTTCGTGCAAAAGGGAGACGACTTCGCAATTGCTAAATGGCTCGTTTAACGAAAGGGCGCTTACTTCAATTTTTACCGAATTCGGCAGGTATGTAATGGGTTCAAACAAAGTGGGATAATGAAGGTATAATACCTGTGGATCTTTATCTGGCTGTGTTTCTTTTACGGCTTCTGCTTTTATTTGTATCATCCCGTTAGGGACTCCTAAAATGGATAACTGTTGTTCAATGGCATCTTTCAACTTTGTTGAGGTAAATACGCAAGCTGCCTTTTTTAATTGCTTGATCTTGCTACGACTTAATTGATCATCATATTTTAAAAAGGATCGGTCAATGGCAAGGTCGATATCTTCTGAAAATCTTTCAATTAATTTCCAGCATTTGCTCAAAGAAGTTCCTCCTTTAAACAACAAATGAGGTGCAAATGTTGTTTGAAATATGGCTTTCAGGGTCAGGGTCACCCACCAATCTTTTTCCATGGCCTGGCTGACTACTCCGCAGTTTATTGCCGCCTGTTCAATGGTTGTTCGTCTTTCTTCCTCATTTAAGTTTAGCAGCCACCCGGTCATTTTCACACTTTTTCACATGGTCGTTATGGATACTTCCGAATATCCTAAAAATATAGTCGCTGATTCTTGCCGGCGCCAACTTCAGATCATGCTGGAGCAAGTTTGTTTTTTCCTTTTGAAGTAAGGTCAATATTTTATTTTTAAAGTCATCATCTGATTCCAGCTCCTTTATCTCCAATTCATCGAGTGCCTGTATAATCAGGCTGCTGATAGGTCCTTTCATGGAAAGTCTCTTGGGCGTTGTTGCTTTAAACTCTATAGTTCCTTTCCCCACTTTAATATGTTTAGGTAAGCCATCCGTTATATAAACCTGCTTCATGGGAACCTGGGTTGATAAACCAAGTTTGTTTAACGCATAAGCACCCGTAGGTTTAATGCGGATGTGGTAGTGTTTTGCAATGGCAGTAGCCATTCTTTCCAGTGTAGGTTTTAACTTGCCGAATTTGGGATCATATTGCGGTAATAGGTAAATGCCATGTGCCAACCTTTCTATCTTTTTTTCCTTCGCCAGCCTGGATAATGCATTCTTTACGGCTATCTCTGTACCTATTCCCTTGAAATCTGATGGGAAAATGAGATTGCCCGGCTTTAGTAAACCGATTTTCCGGGTGATTTGGCCGTGGGCTGATTGTTTCATGTTGCAAATTTATAAAAAAGGTCCTAAAAAATTATTTTTTTGATCCTTTAATTTAAAAAAAGGTCGCATTAATATTTAATAAACAATTGTTAAACAAATTATTATGAACAATTTAAAAACAAATTAATTTGAACTGGATTAGATAATTAATTTTAAAAAATATAAATAATGAATAATAAAACATACCTGGGCAAAAAAGTACTTTTCTCTTTTTATTGGGCTTTAATTTCCAAGTTGGGTTAAATTTGAGGGTTCAACCCCGTTTAGAAGATGATCCAGCGCCTCCAAACCCTGTACTTTCTGCTCGCTGGCGCCTGTGGCGCCCTGCTCTGGGGTTTTGATTTCCGCAATAATCACAATCCGGCAACTTATATAGTCCTGCCGGTCCTGGTCCTGCTGGCCCTGGCCGGAATCGGGCTGTTCAAAAAAAGGAAGTTGCAGTTGTGGCTGGCCATCATCGGGATAATCCTTTCCGGGGTGGAAATTTATCTGGAATACCATTCAATACAGACCCTTGAAACCCAGAAGCAGGTTATCACAGTTACCCATTATTTTTCCCCAATGCTGGGGCTGCTCATGATGCTCTGGTTTTTCCTGGCAGCAAGGGGCATCCGGAAAGATAACCGGCTGATGCGCTCAAGGGACAGGCTGCGCTGATGGAAAGTTCAGATAAATCTGCCCGTATGGCTTTCCGCTATTTTTTTAAGCCCTTCCGGGACACCCCCATACAATAACCGGCCTCCCCCTTCCCCTCCCTCCGGACCCAGGTCAATGACCCAGTCCGCAGCCCGGATGATGTCGGGATTATGCTCAATGACGATGATGGAATGACCCAGCATGGTCAGGGCCCGGAAAGCATCCAGCAATTTCCGGATATCATGGAAATGCAGGCCAGTGGTGGGTTCATCGAACAAAAAAAGGATATTTCCAAGGGATTTACCTTTCCCCAGGAATGCAGCCAGTTTGACCCGCTGGGCCTCGCCTCCGCTCAGGGTATCGGAGGATTGTCCCAGTTTCACATACCCCAGGCCCACATCCTGCAGGGGTTTTAACCCGCTGTAAATATCTTTCTGATCCCTGAAAAATTCCAGGGCTTCATCCACCGTAAGTTCCAGGACCTCATGCACATTTTTACCCTTATAGCTCACTTCCAGGACTTCCTCTTTGAATCTTTTACCCGCGCAGGTCTCGCAGGTCAGGTGCACATCAGCCAGGAACTGCATCTCCACGACCGTTTCCCCCTCCCCTTTGCAAACCTCACAGCGTCCCCCGTCGACATTGAAAGAAAAATACCGGGTGTCATAGCCCCTTATCCTGCTTAACGGTTGCCGGGCAAACAGGCTGCGGATCTCATCAAAGACCTTCACATAAGTCACGGGATTGGACCGGGAGGATTTTCCGATGGGATGCTGGTCCACCAGTTCTACCTGATCCAACCCCTCCAGGTCACCGGTCAGTTCCCCGTGAAGACCCGGCCTGCCGGCTGGCTCTCCCAACTCCCGGCGGAGCGCCGGGTAAAGGATCTGTTTGACCAAGGTGGTTTTCCCCGACCCGCTGACCCCGGTGACCACACAAAGTATATGCAGGGGAAACCGGACATCCAGGTCCTTCAGGTTATGTTCCCTGCAGCCGGTCAGGGTGATGGACTTGTACCATGGACGGGGCTTGCCGGGAGGAGCCAGTCCAAGCCGGCCCGAAAGATATTTTCCGGTCAGGCTTTCCTTATCCTGCAGAATTTGGGCGTAGGTCCCGGAAAAAACCACTTCCCCGCCCAGGTAGCTGGCCATGGGACCCATGTCAATGATATAGTCCGATTCCTTCATCATCTGCTCATCATGTTCCACCACCACCACCGTATTGCCCAGCCCCCTGAGTTGCTTCAGCACCCCGATCAGCCGCAGGGTATCCCTGGGATGCAGGCCGATGCTGGGTTCGTCCAGGATATAGAGAGAGTCGGTCAGGTTGCTCCCCAGGGTGCGGGTCAGCTGGATCCGCTGGCTTTCCCCGCCACTGAGGGTGGAAGCCACCCGGTTCAGGGTCAGGTATCCCAGGCCGACATCCAGCAAAGTCTGTAGCCTGTGCTCAATCTCAAAAAGGATGCGGGTAGCTACTTTGCGATCATAATCATTCAGCCTGAGCTGGTCAAACCAGGTTTTCAGGTCGCTGATGGGCATCTCCACGAGGGCGGCAATATGGCAATCCCCAATGCGGACATAACTTGCTTCCTTCCTCAGCCGGGATCCTCCGCATTGCGGACATGGGGTCTTTCCCCGAAACCGGGATTGCATGACCCTGTATTGTACCTTGTACAGGTTCTGTTCCACCATCCGGAAAAACTCATGGATGCCCGCGAACCATTCATTTCCGGTCCAGAGCAGCTCATATTGCTCAGGGGTGAGGCTGGCTACTGGCCGATGAACGGGGAAATTGAATTTTGCAGCATTGCGGATCAGGGCTTCATTCCATAACTTCATTTTTTCCCCCCGCCAGGCTGCCACCGCCCCTTCGTAAATACTCAGCCTTCGGTCCGGGATCACCAGTTCAGGATCTACCCCCAGGACCTGACCAAACCCCTCGCATACCGGGCATGCACCATAGGGATTGTTAAAGGCAAAGAATTGGGGAGAAGGTTCTTCGAACCGGATGCCATCCAGTTCAAACCGGTTGGAAAAAGCCTGCCATGCCCCATCCGTTTCCAGGAACAGCTCCCCTTCCCCTTCATAAAATGCGGCCTGGACGCTGTCTGCTATCCGGTGTCTGTCATCTTCATCGAATTCCCGGATGAGGAGCCGGTCCACCAGGACATAGGTTTGTCCGCCCGGAGGCAGTTTCCCGGATTCCAATACGGATTCAATGCGCAGGATTCCCGCTTTGCGGTCATATAGCCTGGAAAACCCTTTCTGTAACAGAATATTCAGTTCTTCCCGCAGGTCCCGCCTCGCATGGCGGCGCAGGGAAATCAGCAGATATACCGCCTTACCCGGCTTTTTTCCGCAGATATCATCCACCACATCCCCGACCTCCTGTTTTTTCACCTCCTGCCCGGAAACAGGAGAATATGTCCTGCCTACCCGGGCAAACATCAGCCTGAGGTAATCATAGATCTCGGTCATCGTGCCCACCGTGGATCTCGGCGTCCGGCTGATCACCTTTTGTTCAATGGCAATCGCCGGACAAATGCCCAGGATATAATCCACATCGGGCTTATTCATCCTCACCAGGAACTGGCGGGCATAGGAGCTCAGGCTTTCTGCATACCGCCGCTGACCTTCCGCAAACAAGGTATCCATGGTCAGGGAGGATTTGCCCGAACCAGATACTCCGGTAACGATCACCAGGCTTTTCCGGGGTATGGCCACCGAGATGTTTTTCAGGTTGTGCACCCGGGCTCCCCGGATATAGATTGCTTTTGCCGTATCGGGGATCGGGTCAGCGGAAGGGAAACCGGGTTGTTTTTTGCTTTTTATTGCAGCCATTTCAAAAAACCGGTTCTTTTCCCGGGGAGGACAAAAATAAGGAGTATCGGCCTGTTTGGACGCCGTTTCTTTCAATGATATCCGCATTCCGGTCTGCAGGTAAACCAGCTAGCTGGCCTGCCTGTTCCAGGCAAGTGGCCTGGAAAATAAAATTGGTAATTTTAACATTTCGTTTATATTTGCACAGCATAGAAATAAAACAATCCGTATAAACTGCTAAAATTGCCCTGCCTATAGCATTAAGCTCTACAAGAATCATCGACTTTCGTTAATTTTTATTTTCGATAACTGAAACCTGTAGAGATTATGCAAACCACCACTTTACCTGTCAGCGATCAGCAACTGATTTCCCAGTATACCGGGGGAAAAGACGATGCCCTGATTGAGCTTTTCCAGCGTCACAAAAACAAGCTGTTCACCTCCATCGTATTACTGATCAAGGATCAGTACCTGGCCGAGGACATCTTTCAGGATACCTTCATCAAGATCATGGATACCATTCGCGCAGGAAGGTATACGGAAAAAGGTAAATTTCTGCCCTGGGCCATGCGTATTGCCCATAATCTGTGCGTGGACCATTTCCGAAGGATCAAGCGGACTCCCATGGTGAGGACCAGTGATGACAAGGATATTTTCAATGTACTGCGTTTTGCGGAGGGCCATGCAGAAGAACGGATGATTCTGCGCCAGAGCCATGACCGGGTTCGCCAGATGCTGGACTTACTGCCAGAGGAACAACGCGAGGTGATTATCATGCGTCATTATGCGGAACTGAGCTTCAAGGAAATAGCCGACCTGACCCATGTCAGCATCAATACCGCCCTGGGAAGGATGCGGTACGGCCTGATCAATCTTCGCAAAATGATGGCGGAAAAACAAATCTGTCTGTAAGGTAATCCGCTTTTACCTGCCTGAACCGATGGACTTTTATGCAAAAAAAAAGAGGCTTCATTGCCGAAACCTCTTGGATGCATTTGTTTTGCTCCAGCATTCAGGCCAGCCTCACATTCACGGCGCTTAACCCTTTTTTACCCTGCCGGACTTCAAAGACCACATGGTCCTTTTCCTTGATCTCATCAATCAGGCCGGACACATGCACAAAAATCTCCTCGCCTTCCTCAGTCCTGATGAAGCCAAATCCCCGCTCCTCATTAATAAATTTTACAATGCCTTTTTTCATTACCGGAAATATTTTTAGGCCTTAAAGGTAATTTAAAAATTGTTTTTCACCTATTATTTTGACTGTTCAGGCCTTTTCCAGGACCAGGGCTGCTCCCTGCCCCACCCCTACGCACATGGTGGCCAGTGCATAGTGGGAATGGCGCCGTTCCAGTTCATGCAGCAAGGTGCAGATGATGCGGGCCCCGCTGCAACCCAGGGGATGCCCCAGGGCGATGGCGCCTCCATTGGGATTCACCTTGCCGGGATCCAGCCCAAGATCCTGCATGCAGGCAATGGACTGGGAAGCAAAGGCTTCGTTCAGTTCAATCTGATCCAGGTCAGCTATCTTCAGTCCCGCCCTGGACAATGCCTTCCGGGTGGCTTCCACCGGTCCGATGCCCATGATGGCTGGATCGACACCCGTTACCGCCATGGACCTGACCCTGGCCATGGGACGAATGCCGGTAATGGCTAATGCGCGTTCGGAAAATACCAGGATTGCCGCAGCACCATCATTGATCCCCGAAGAATTGCCCGCGGTGACCGTACCGTCCGGTGCAAATGCCGGCCGGAGAGCAGCCAGCTTTTCCAGGGAGGTCTGCCGGGGATGCTCGTCCTGGCTGAAAATGATCTGCTCTTCCCGGTTCGGGCTGATCTCCACTGGGAGGATCTCCGCCTTCCATTTTCCTGCATGCAGGGCGTCAAAATATTTCTGCTGGCTGGACAGGGCAAAAAGATCCTGGTTTTGTCTGGAGATCATCCATTTCCGGGCTACATTTTCCGCAGTCTCCCCCATGGAATACGGGTAATACCGGTCCGTTAACTTTTTATTCGGGAACCTCCAGCCGATGGTACTGTCCTGCATCTGGGGTTTACGGCTGAATGCCCCTTCGGACTTGGACAGGATAAAGGGCGCCCTGCTCATGCTTTCCACGCCTCCGGCAATATACACATCCCCTTCCCCGCACATCACGGCCCGGGCCGCATCCATCACGGCCTGCATGCCGGAAGCACAGAGGCGGTTCACCGTATTGCCGGCCACGGTGACCGGCAGTCCCGCCAGCAAGGCAGCCATCCTGGCCACATTGCGGTTGTCCTCCCCGGCCTGATTTGCATCCCCGGCAATCACATCTTCCACCAGGACAGGATCCAGGGCAGGATGGCGGGCCATCAAACCCCGGATCACATGGGCCAGCAGGTCATCCGGACGGATCATGGAAAGGGTCCCGCCATACCGGCCGATCGGGGTACGCACGGCATCCACCAGGTAAGCAGTTTGCATGCACGCTACATTTTTCCGGCCAAAATTAACCATTAACCCCGGAACCTCCTGAAATATGGCCAATGCCTCCGCAGGACTGCAGCCAGCCGATAATGCCTTACCTTTGAACCCTTGGTAACATGCAGCAAAAACCCAACATCAGGCATCTTTCCCCGGATGAACTCCGGCAGTATTTTCAGCAGGCAGGAGAAAAGCCATTCCGGGCTGCCCAGGTTCACAGCTGGCTCTGGCAGAAGCATGCCCGCTGTTTTTCGGATATGACCGATCTGTCCAGGGAACTCAGGGCCACGCTGGAAAGAGATTTCCGGCTGCCCGCAATCAAAAGTGACCTGATCCAGCATAGTTCAGACGGGACCGTTAAAAGCCGGTTCATCCTGCATGATGGATCCCTGATTGAAGGAGTGCTCATCCCATCCGGTGAAAGGACGACAGCCTGCATTTCTTCCCAGGCCGGATGCAGCCTGGCCTGTAAGTTCTGTGCTACTGGTTATATGGGACACCTGCGCAACCTGGATTTTGATGAGATCTACGATGAAGCTGCGCTGATCAACCAGCAATCCCTGGATACCCATCAGCATAAGCTCACCAATATCGTGTTTATGGGGATGGGAGAACCCCTGCTTAATTACAGTCAGGTCCTGCGGGCGATTGAACGGATCACCGCTCCGGATGGGCTGGCCATGTCCCCCCGCAGGATCACGGTGTCCACTGCCGGGATTGCCAAAATGATCCGTAAGCTGGGAGAGGACCTGGTCCGTTTTAACCTGGCCCTTTCCCTGCATGCCGCCACCGACGCCAAGCGGTCTGCCATCATGCCCGTCAATGACACGAACGGGCTCAAATCCCTGATCGATGCCCTGAATTATTTCTACAAGCTGACCGGCAATGAGATAACCTTCGAATATATCCTGCTCAACGATTTCAATGATTCCGGCAGGGACGGCGAAGAGCTGATCAGGCTATACAGGCAGGTACCGGTGAAAGTGGTGAATGTGATTCAGTACAATCCCATCGCGCAAGCCGGGTTTTTGGCTTCCGGGGAAGACAAAACCCGGCAGTTCATGGATCTGCTGTTGTCCAGGCAGGTGAATGCCCGGTTGCGCAGGAGCAGGGGCAAAGACATTGATGCGGCCTGCGGACAGCTGGCTAATTTATCCTCCGAATCAAAACCTGTCCGGTGAAAAAAAGCGCCCCTGCTAAAAAATTTCCCTCTTCCCCCCACCAGTTCCGGCCGGGCAAACCTCGTTATAAAGCCGGGGGAAGGGACGGCTCTCCGGGAACCCGGGGGAAATCTTCCGCGGGCAGCGCTTCCCTGAAACCGGCCAGGGACAGCGGGCAGGAGGTAAAAAAAGACCGGCATTGGCAGGGCCAAAAACAACCGGTCCCCGGCAAATCGGAAAATACGGGTACCCCGGCTAAACGGGCTCCCCTGACCGGGAACAACGGGGAAATGCCCCTGAATAAATTCATTGCACAGTGCGGCATCTGTTCCCGGCGAATGGCGGCAGACTTAGTTAAAGCAGGCAAGGTAGCCATCAATGGCACCGTGATTATCCAACCGGCCACCCGGGTGACCGGCAGGGAAACGATCAGCCTGGAAGGAAAAAGGATCACCCCCCAAAAGGAACTGATTTATATCCTGCTGAACAAGCCCCGTGGGTTTCTCACCACGGTGAAAGATCCCAGGGAACGCAAAACAGTCATGGAACTCGTCAGGGAAGCCACTGCCGACCGGATATTCCCGGTCGGCAGGCTGGACCGGAATACTTCAGGACTCCTGCTGCTGACCAATGACGGTGAGCTAGCCCAGAAACTGGCCCATCCCAGCCACAATATTAAAAAGGTCTACCATGCCCTGCTGGACAAACCGCTTCATCAGGATGATTACCGCCGGATCATGACCGGGGTGGAGCTGGAAGATGGCCTGGCCAGCGTCGACAATATGGAATATGTGGATGGGGAAAACGGGAACGGGGTCGGTCTGGAGATCCACAGCGGAAAAAACAGGATCGTACGAAGGATCTTTGAGCATCTCGGATACCGGATCGAGAGCCTTGACCGGGTCATGTATGCCGGACTCACCAAGAAAAACATTCCCCGGGGTAAATGGCGTCTGCTGAGCGAAAAGGAAGTGATCCTGCTGCGGCACTTCAAATAAATGCCGGCCCAGCCTGACAGCTGGTTGTACCAGCCCCGGATTCATTATTCCCTTCCGGCGAATCCTGATTCATGCAGCCGGTAAACAACGATAATTTGACCGACACGAACCCGAAACATGCTTGCCTTATTTATCTGACTTATCATGCCATCCTGGAACCTGGAAAAAAGCATCATTACCCTGACCGAGGAATATGTGGCAGTGAATAAGCCTTCAGGCATGCTCAGCATTCCGGACCGGTTCAATGCGAACCTGCCCTCCCTTTCGGCCCTGCTGCATAAAAAGTATCCGGAAATCTACATCGTACACCGGCTGGACCGGGAAACCAGCGGCTTAATCCTGTTCGCCAGGAATAAAGAGGCCCACAGGTACCTGTCCCAATGTTTTGAATCGCGCCGTCTCGTGAAATATTACCTGGCCCTGGTCAACGGGAAAATGGCGGAACCTGCCGGAAAAATTGACCTGCCGCTCATTGAACATCCTGCGGGGAACGGTAAAATGATCATTGCCAAAAAGGGGAAGCCTGCAATAACCGAATATACCGTGCTGGAGGATTACAGCCTTTTTTCTTTACTGCAGGTCAGGATTCACACCGGCAGGACCCACCAGATCAGGGTGCACCTTCAAACTACCGGCCATCCCATTGCCTGTGACAGCCTGTATGGAAAAGGATCTCCAATATTGCTATCTTCCTTTAAACATAATTACCGGTCTGCCAGAGACCAGGAAGCGGAAAAACCCCTGCTCAGCAGGCTCGCCCTGCATTCCAGCCAGCTCATTTTCACCGACCCGCAGGGCAGGGAAGTAAACCTCAAGGCTCCATTATCCCGGGATATGAACGCCCTGATCCAGCAGCTCGGAAAATACAGCAGCCGACCCTAACTATATGTTGGGCAGAAATTCCCGGTTCAGCTATTCGGTTGCGGAGTGGTCCGGAGATAAGGCTTGATGATCTTATGTCCCTTGGGAAATTTTCCCGGTATGTCTTCGGTCTTGATTGCCGCAGTGACAATCACATCTTCACCCTGCTTCCAGTCAGCCGGGGTAGCCACACTGTAATTGGCCGTCAGCTGCAGAGAATCGATGACCCGCAGGACTTCCTGGAAATTCCTGCCGGTGGATGCGGGATAGGTGATGGTCAGCTTGACCTTTTTATCCGGGCCGATCACAAACAGGGATCTCACCGTAAAGGTTTCGGAAGCATTGGGATGGATCATGCCATAGAGATTGGCCACGGTCCTGTCCGGGTCTGCGATCAGCGGAAATCCCAGTTCACAATGCTGGGTCTCATTGATATCCTTCACCCATTTCAGGTGGGAATCCAGGGGGTCGACACTAACAGCCAGCACCTTTACATTCCGTTTGGCAAATTCTTTCTCGAGCAGGGCCGTCTTGCCTAGCTCAGTCGTGCAAACCGGGGTGAAGTCTGCAGGATGGGAGAAAAGTACTCCCCAGCTATTGCCGAGGTATTGGTAAAAATCAATTTCTCCGGCAGTCGTTTTTGCCTGGAAATTGGGAGCAGCATCCCCTAATTGTAAGCCCATAATAGAATATTTTGATCAAAATTATATTATCTCTACCAATTTAATGGATTAATTCCGAAAACTGAAATTAATCTGACAAACGGATTATCGGCGAAGGAGGTTCCAGTTCCGGTAAGCCCAGAGCTGGCGGCCTCCTAGGAAACGGTTTTCGAGCAGGGTAAGTAAGCGATATTTAATTTTCTCATGCTTCACCAGGGGCCGGTTAAGGTTCAGTTTCCGGGTATAGTTCAACTGATCCCCCCAGTTAAATTGCCGGATACGTTCCTCCATCACCGCCGGATGGGTATCACCGAACTGCCTGAGCCTGCCCAGGGGTCCATAATCAAAAGGGCCGGGGTTATCGCTGAATGCCTGTTCGGCGGACCGGATGCCCCAGTGCAGGGAATGCTGCTTTTTCCTTTTGTCCTGCATGAGCACAGGAGGCCGGACATATCCATAATGAAATATCCTTGCTTTCAGGGGGATCACATTAAGGTGTTGTCCCTCCCTGCGGAAGGACTGGGCGTCTTTATATGAAGTGATGCCCCGGTGATTACGGACAATACGGATATCATTCCGGTACCAGTTATGGCAGTCCAGCACATGGCGGTAATCTCCCCAAAAATGAAGGTAACGGAACAGAAAGCCATCCACAGCGTTGTCCCGGAGGAATTTTTTACACTGCTCCATGATTTCCGGATGGTCCCGCTCATGGATCACTTCATCGGCCTGCAGGTACAGGCACCAGTCTCCCCGGCATTGCTCTAAGGCGAAATTCGTTTCATCCCGGAGGATACGGGCATTGGTGAAGGATGATTCATCCCAGCTTCGGTGAAATATCCTGATCTTGGAAGAATCCAGCGATCCGAGCAGTTCCCGGGTCAGGTCACCGGGTTCCCCCTCCCCCAGGGCAACGATGAATTCATCCACCAGGGGGAGAGCGGATCGGATGGCCTCAGTTATGGGATAATAATACTTCTCCGCATTCCTGGCCATCATAAATCCTGAAATGGTCATGAGACAAACTTAGACAAAAAATACTGGCTGCATCTGCCGGATCTGGGGCACCAGGTACAGGGAAGTCATTAATTGAGGGAAATCCCGGATATGGATTTCCAGGCATAATAAGCCATCCGGAATTTGACACTGTCCTGGAGGTCGGCTTTTTCCTGGGCCTCCTCCTGATTAAAATCCAGTTCCAGGTATCCCAGGTATAACCGGTAGGATATGACCAGCAGCCGGATGCATTTATTGAAATTCCGCCGGTATAGTGTCCGTTCATCAGCAGGCTGTTTTTTCACACCAGGCAGGATGACCTCATCCACCACCAGGGACTTCGGATCTTCCTGCCATTGTCCCGGCCGGACCTCCTGCTGCGGATGGTATACCTTTACTGGACAGCAATCCAGCACGGCCGCCATGCCGAACATCGCTTCCAGGTCAAGCACCTGTGGGCCCTTCACCCCACCTTCCAGCCTTTCCACCAACAGCATCTGGATCTCATCGCCAACTTCTCCATTGTAGCGCAGGAGCTTGTTCAGGATATCGAACTCCAGCATGAAGTTCATTTTATTTTTTTTCTGTTCCACGGATACGCATCCCCAGAGCGTTACCCATTCAGTCTGGTCAATGACGATCTGGCGGACCGTTATCCCCCTGATTTCCAGCAGGCGGGGTTCATAAAGCTTTTTCATTTGCAACGTTTTTGGTTAATGGTAAGGGGGTAAAACTATCCATACGCTGCGCAAGGGATTTGCATTCCGGAAATTATCCCTTAGATTGGGAAAAAAACTGGTATGCCTGTCAATAAGGATGCCCTGTCCCGTTACCGCTGGATCGATGAAAGACTCCGCAACCGGCGCCTCCCTCCGCCCACCCTCGATGTCCTGATTGAATATGTTTCCCGGAAACTCGGAAAGGGAGTAGCCAAGCGAACCATCCAGAAGGATATTTATGACATGAGGAGCAGCGAGGAGCTGAATTACCAGGCCCCGATAGTCTATACTCCCCGGACAAGGGCCTACAGTTATGAGTCAGAAGATTTTTCCATCAGCAACATGCCCGTTTCCGAATTTGACCTCCAGGGTCTGGAAATAGCCATCAGCATCCTGGAGCAGTTCCGTAACCTGCCCGTGATCCGGCAATTCGAGGATGCCATCCTGCGGATCGGATCTTCCCTGAAAATAAACCGGGAAAGACTAAAAACCCAGGGCATGATCCGGCTTGATACCCCGGCCTCCTATAAGGGACTGGAATGGATCACTGATATCGTTGAATCCATGAAAGACCGTAAAATGATCCGGATCAGCTATCAGTCCTTCAGCCGCGACACTCCCAAGGAACACTGGATTGAACCCTACCATCTCCGGGAATACAATAACCGGTTCTACCTGGTAGGTAAAAGTACCCGCAGCGGGAACCGGATACTGACTTTCGGGCTGGACCGGATGATCAATCTCTGGCCGACCGACCAATCCTTTGATGCTCCCGGTTTTGATGATCAGGCATTCTTCGGCAGCGTACTGGGTATTTCCGCCCCGGATCAGCAACCACAGCGCATTGAACTGGAATTCAGCCCTCAACAGGCAAAATATATCAAATCCCAGCCCATTCACCTGTCCCAGCAGATCCTGAAGGATAGCCCATCGGTATGCCGTATCCGGCTGGACCTGGTCATCAACCATGAACTGCTGATGCTGCTATTGAGTTATGGGTCAGGGGTCAGGGTGATCCGTCCCGGTTCATTGGCCAACCGGATCAGGGAAGAAGCACTGGCCATCGGAAAATTATATGCCTAATAGCGATCTCAACCTTCGTGTGCGCACATCCGCGAAAAAGCCTCCGTTATTCCCTTTGACCCAAGGATAAGGCGCCTGAAATGTACTCCTTATACCTACATGTACATTTATGCCCTATATTTGATGAGGATTATCCGCCTTCGCCTTGAGGAATAACTTCTTTCACATGCCTTCAAAGTGTAACCCGTTTTTAAGATTGCCGTTTTTACATCCCCATTAAGTTGGACAATTACCCTAAGTAAGGAACTTTGCACAGACCGTCATACTGCATTTAAAAGGCAGCGATACTAAAATGAGGATATTCCGGTCAAATTGGGTGAATTGGATGTAGCGGAGCTCCTTAGACAAAAGTTGAAATGTACTTTTGAACGATTGTTCATGTAAATCATGCATCAATGCAAATTGCCCACTTTCCCTCCGGCTGATATCCCTTTTTTTTATCAAACCTTGACTGCCTTCATACCTGAAAGACTTAATCGGAATAAACACCTAATGGCTGTTTCGACGGCTTCTACCTGGCAAAAGAAGGGCTTTATACCGCTGAATTCATGGCTGCGCCAATGCACTAAAAGCCGGGCTGTTTCAGGTGTAACCTGCCAATCATGTAGGATTAGGCAATCTTCTCCATTAAGCGACCTCTTGGCGGAGGAGGTTTATAAGTGAAGTTGGGTCATACTATTGTTCCGTCATAGCAAGACTCTTCCCTTCGTCAAAGATTTGTTGCTGTTCATTAAAATCCTTTCTCTTTCGCAGCTTTGGAATGGGCATAATAAACTGCACCGGCCGGCGAAAGCCAATAACCTTTTGGGTTGGCCGTCCCTGGGAATCTAGCTTTCAATGTAATTCCGGGTAATCATAGGGCAAGTTTAATATTGGATGTTCAAAGAAAGCATTCGTCATCTTTTATAATGGTTTAGAATTCCTATTCTACGATTAAATTAGAAAAAAAACCAAATACATAATCATTAATTTTAATATTAATATTAATATGGCCAATCATTCATTACACTTTTCTCAAGTGCTTATTCAGCTCCCTTACTACCAACTCAAAATCCGGCAAATCCCTTATCTGGTTGGATAGCGACCCCTTCCACCTTCCCTTGAACGAGCTCATTTTTGCCTGAACCTTGTCCTTAAATGCTGAAGGCATATGCCCCTTGTTCTTTGCCTTTCTTTCAAATTCAGGCCAGCTATAAGTAATATCCATTTTGTTATATTCCAGCAGATACCATAAATCATATAGGTCCCGGGGCTGCGTTCGCCCAATCAATGCACACATCTTTTCTATCAGAATTTCTTCCAGTGGGTAGCAAAGTATATCGAACGTCTCCAGGTCGGAATAATGAATAAAGACTGGTTTCAGCGCTGCTTCATATTCCAATGTCTCTTTTCGGGTTATATCAACTTTTACCTTTTTATTGATCCCTGCACCACCAAGTGGACCTGCATAGGATATATAAAAGTTAATACTGCCGCTCTCGTGTTCTGCATCCTCCGTCAACTGCAAATCAATATTTGCTTCCTCTTTGATCCAGGCGAACACCTGCTGAAAATCACTGAATATTTTCTCATTGGAAAGTTCCTCATTTAGTAAAGTGAAATCCAGATCCTCAGAATAACGGTAATCCTCAAAATACACCTTCTTTAAAACTGTTCCACCTTTGAATACAAGATCCTTTGATAGTCTTGCTTGCTTTGACATACCCAATAGTATCCATGTCAGGATATAATCCTTTTCGATTTGCGTATCACGTACAGCAGTTTTACGGGCATATTGCTGAATTTCCCCTGGCCTTATCATGCAAGAATAGAAGATTGAATAGTTTCCGAATCAATATTTTGCTGAATGTTCCAGCGGCTTATTCTTTTACCTGCCTTTACCATTTCTGTGTCAAGCAGTATGTAAGAACTTGTCTTCAGTTCTTGTAAGTCCTTAATGATTGGCGTATCGATTTTTAATAGCTCCAATAAAAATCCTAGTCTTTTTATTACCGCCTGGGAATCAAATTTTATACAATAGTCCAATAGCTTTTGAAAATCGATAGTCGATTTAGCCATATAAAGAGCTTTACCAACCTCTACAATTCCTCCTGCATAATCCGGCTGGAAAAGGCAA
>DATLTB010000109.1:0-13175 GCA_035533815.1 Chitinophagaceae bacterium | reverse complement strand
CTCCGTGATTTCCGGGAGTAGATCCTGTTCCAGGATGGCCAGCTTACGACCTGCCTTATCCGTGATGAAGGAAGCGACCAGGCAGGTCACCAGGATCAGGATGACCGTCCCGTTGAGCACTTCCACATTCACCAGGCCGATCCGGTAACCCACAAGGATAACTGCCAGGGTGGCGGCAGCATGGGCGCTGGTCAGTCCGAAGAGTACTTTGCGCTGCAGGTTGGAATACCGGAAAAAAAGCTGGGTCAGGAATGCCGCAATCCATTTACCTGTGAAGGAAACTGCGATAAGCGTTCCGGCCACCAACAGGGCTTCGGTACCATTTGTCAATACCCTCAGGTCCACCAGCATGCCAACACCAATCAGGAAAAAAGGGATGAACAATGCGTTCCCGACAAATTCAATGCGGTTCATGATCGGAGAGGTATGGGGGATCAGGCGGTTAAGGGCAAGGCCCGCCATGAAAGCCCCGATGATCGCGTCGATGCCTGCTACTTCAGCCATGAAGGCGGACAAAAATACCAGGGCCAAAACGAAAATATATTGAGAGGCATTGTCCTCCTTGATATTCTTAAAAAACCAACGGCCGATCACCGGGAATCCCCAGAATACCACGCTGACAAAAACCACCAGGGAAATCGCCATTTGTATCCAGAACGCCTGATTCAGCTGACCTTTTGAGGAGCCGGTGATGATGGCCAGGATGAGCAGCACCGCCGAATCCGTGATAATGGTTCCCCCTACGGCCACGGTTACCGCCTTATTGCGGGTCAGACCCAGCCGGCTGGCAATGGGGTATGCCACCAGGGTATGGGTGGAGAACATGCTGGAGATCAGGATGGAAGACATTAGTGAGAAATGCAGCAGGTGCAGGCATACCCAGGTGCCCATAACGAAGGGGAAGGAAAAGGTCAGGATGCCAAAAAGCAGGCTTCTGGAGCGGTTTCGGCGGAATTCATTGAGATCCAGTTCCAGTCCTGCCAGGAACATGATATAGAGCAGACCAACCTTTCCAAACAGGTTAATGCTGCTGCCGTCATTGACCATCAGACTGCCAGACAGAAGGTTGAGTCCATGTGGACCGATGACCAGACCGGCAATGATCAGTCCGATGATGCTGGGGATCCGGAATTTCCGTAAAATGACTGGGGCAAGCAGGATGATGAACAGCAGCAGGGAAAAGATCAGCACAGGATCCTTCAGGGGAAGGCTGAAATCAAACAGTAAATAACCTTTGATCGGAATGTTTCCCATATTCTTAATCATTGTCCGGATAAATAAACCAGCAGATCGGTTGCGCAATCCGCAAACCGGCGGACCAAAACCAACTCCTGTTCAATTTAGCTATTTATTGGATAACCGCAATTAATTACTCCCTGATGTTTGCCCCTGACAGTTCAAATTCCCGGATTCAGGGCATGGAAATTTGTTGGATTAAACGGTAACTTTACCACAAAGACAAACTCCTTTGAAAAATGATACCCATATAAAGGAAAAAAAAGAACAGGAATCCGAGGTTGATGTAATCGACGATATCCCCTGCAGCCTGGTGGTCTGGAACGATGAGGTGAATACGTTTGACTGGGTCATCACTTCTCTGATGGAAATTTGCAAACACACGCATCAACAGGCAGAACAATCAGCTTACATCATTCATTTTAACGGGAAACATGCGGTCAGGCAGGGAGCCAGGCAAAAACTGGAACCTATGTATACAGCCCTCTGTGACCGGGGTCTCCAGGTTACCATAGAAAGCTGAACGATTGTATTTATTTATAGCGAATAGTAAGTAAGTATAGTTACCGAAGTTACTACCGACCCGGGAGTTAATTCCTGATCGGGGCTTTTGCTGCTTCCCAGTCCAGCATGGCTGTTTTCCTTGGAGTGCCCAAATGGTAGTTCCTGATAATTCCGGAAGATTGAATGACCCGGTGACAGGGGGTCAGATAAGCGATGGGATTATACCCGATTGAAGTACCCACTGCCCTCCAGGCTCCCGGATGCCCGATACCGGCAGCTATCCGAGAATAGGTGGTTACTGTCCCAAAGGGAATTCGAAGCAATGATTCCCAGAGTTTTAACTGAAATGCAGATCCGGGCAAATAAAGTTTCACCTGATGAAGATCATTCCAGTTTCCTGCAAAAAAGTGAATGGCCTCCCGCTGCATCATATCTCTTTTTTGCAGTTATCCGCATGGGGAAATAATTCCTGAAGGTCGATAACTCCTGATTTTTCATTTTGCAGAAAGGCAATATGACTTATCTCTTTGTGTGTAGAAGCAATGATCACTTTGCCAAACGGTGTATCCGCAAAACTATACCGGATTTGGAACCCTTTGCCGCCGTTTTTAAATTCCCCTGGCGTCATCCCTACTATACCAATAGATAAATCATGCAACCTGCTGGTACCGGATAATCCTGTTTGAAAGCTTGCTTCTGCCAGGGAAAGGGGTTGTTTCAAAAGGCTTTTGGCATATTATACACTAATAACCTAAAAGAATTACTTTGGTTTGACGCCTTCTGATCCTTGAACAGTTGTTGATAATGAAAAGGGCTCAAATGAATTTGACCGACCTTTTCACTAAGATCCGGCTGCTCCCTAAAATGTTCCTGTAAAAAGCCAATGGCTTCTCCCATCCTTTCGTAATCTGTCATCATACCCAAAATTACCTCCCGATCTCTTAAAATTAAACCCGGAACTTACTCAATGTAAAGTATGGGCTGATCTGGAGGCCTTCCATTCCGGATTGAATTATAGGAAGGATGTTGATTTTCCGCCTGACTGAAATAACAGGCGAATGGGTCCTGTTCATGCAGCCTGGGAAGTTCATGCTCTTTTGTGGTGGGGGTATTTCTTTCGCGGAGCGTGGGCACTGCGTTTTAGGAAGTTGCCATTGAACAGGCAGTTCATGCCCCGGTAAGCCCCGCAATTCCCGATTTCCTGCAGGCTGACCCGGGTTCCCCGGAAAAGAAATCGGATGGCACATGGACCGCTGTTCTCATGAAATTCCGCTACATGGGCTCCCTTCCACTCCGCCTGGCCATCCACCTCCCCGGTGCAATTGCCTTTCTGCCTGCTGAAATGGATGAAAAACCGGAAATACCCTTTTTGGGAGTCATCCCGGATGGAAACCAGGTTCATTTTACCGGCTGTGTAATCTCCTGAGTACCGGTGTTTCTGCGGTAAGGCAACAATCGGATTGTACAACTGGACCGGATTGACCGGTTGGTTGGAATTAACCAGGATCAAGGAGAAATGTCCGTTGGGATTAGCCGCATAAACCTCCTGTTTCAGGATGGTGTTTCCGGAGTACACCTGCTGCTCCCTGCTGACGGTGATGTTGAAATGCCTGTCCAGCACCGTGGTGATCCGGGTATGATCTCCCGGCTGGATCGTTTTGCCTACCAGTAATCCTCCCCGGTATTTCCCCATTTTATCAAACAGGCAAAGATAACCGGCCCTGGTCCCGGACCCTGTCACTTTGAGCCAGAGATAAGTGAACCGCTTATCTTGGGTCTGCCCCAGGGCAAACCATTCCAGATCTGTCTTTCGGGCTTTTTTAGTGAAAATTCCTCTGGTAAGGGAATCCGGTAAAAATAAGTTGATGACCTGCCGGGGTATGGCCGATGAATCCGGTTCAACCTGCTTCAGGGTATCTTCTGCCAGCACATAAGGCAATCTAATGACCGGAAATAGCTGTTTGAATTCCCCGAAGGTCCGGACTTCAGCCGGCCGCAACACAGTATTCCCGGAATGGGGATGGCAGGCCACCAGGGCAGTCATCAGGAATATTAAAGTCAGGGATTGTTTCCGGGATATACTCATCATGCAGATTGGGGGAACCAGGGTGTCCGGCAGGAATACGGATACCCAAACATACATTAATCCCGAAAAACCTGCAAAAGATATGCCGGGAATCCAGCCTGTATTTCTTTTTACGGAACAAGGATTTCGATGGTTTAAAAAAATAATTTAGATTTGCCTAAATTTGTGGTCCTGGATATGCAAAAAATGTCCTTCACGGAAGAAAACTATATCAAGGCCATCTCCATGCTTCTGAGGGACCATGAGGTGGTGACCACCACAGCCCTGGCAGAGGCCCTGCGTACCTCGCCGGCCTCCGTGACCGATATGGCCGGGAAACTCAAGGGTAAGCGGCTGATCCTGTATGAAAAATATCAGGGTATCACCCTAACTGCACTGGGCCAGCGGGCAGCCATGCTGGTTATCCGCAGACACCGGCTCTGGGAATGCTTTCTGGTGGATAAGCTCAGGTTCAGCTGGGAAGAGGTTCACGAAATTGCCGAAGAGCTCGAGCATGTCCGCAGCAGCATGCTCACCGAAAGGCTCAGTGAATTTCTGGGAAATCCGGTCAGGGACCCGCACGGAGATCCGATACCGGATGCAGAAGGCAAGGTCAGCCGCAGTATCACCCATACCCTGCTGACCACACCTGTCAGTAAAAAGTTGCAGGTCACCCGGGTGGCAGATCAGTCCAGCAGCCTGCTGAAGTTCCTGCATGAAAAGGGGATCAGGCTGGGGACCCAGCTCGATATCCTTCATCATCACGATTTTGACCATTCCGTGGAAATAAAGATTCGCAACCAAGCCCCGTTGCTGATCAGCGAACAGGTGGCTAAAAATGTGTATGTCACCAGCCATGGAAAAAACTGACAGGAACCGGGAATCCTTAGGCAATGTGCATCAGACGGTGGATACCACCGGACAATTGGTGGTATGGAAAAAGATATTTGCTTTTTTTGGGCCTGCCTACCTGATCAGTGTGGGTTATATGGATCCGGGCAACTGGGCCACCGACCTGGCGGGCGGGAGCAAATACGGCTATACCCTGATCTGGGTCCTGCTCATGAGCAACCTGATGGCCCTCCTGCTGCAGGTACTTAGTGCCAGGCTGGGTATCGTGCGGAGCAGGGATCTGGCACAGGCCAACCGGGAAACTTATCCCCCGGTGATCAATTTCATCCTCTACCTGCTGGCGGAAATCGCCATTGCTGCCTGCGACCTGGCCGAAGTGCTGGGCATGGCTATCGGGATACAGTTACTGACCGGGCTGCCCCTACTGGCCGGGGTGGTCCTCACTGTGGCGGACACCTTCCTGATTTTTGGCCTGCAGCGGTTGGGTATGCGCAAACTGGAAGCTTTCATCATCGCACTCATCGCCATCATCGGCCTGAGCTTTCTGTATGAAGTCATCCTGGCCAAACCAGACTGGACGAGTATGGTTACCGGCCTGATTCCCCGGCTGCCGGACCAGGGGGCCCTGTATATCACCATTGGCATTATCGGGGCTACGGTCATGCCCCATAACCTCTATCTCCATTCAGCCCTTGTGCAGACCCGGAAGATCAGGCGTGACCATAAAAGCATTATGCAGGCCCTCAGGCTGAATTTCCTGGACTCTGCCATCGCCCTTAACCTGGCCTTCCTGATCAATACTGCCATACTCGTGCTGGCTGCGGCCGTTTTCTTCCGGCTGGGCAGGAAGAACATTGCTGAGATACAGGATGCCTACCGGTTGCTGGCTCCCCTGCTGGGCAACCGGTTGGCTCCCCTGCTCTTTGCCATTGCCCTGATCGCCAGCGGACAAAGCTCCACCGTCACCGGAACGCTGGCGGGCCAGATCGTGATGGAAGGTTACCTTCACCTGCGTATCAATCCCTGGTTACGCAGGCTGATCACCAGGCTGATGGCCGTCATACCGGCTGTGCTGGTCATTGAGATCGCCGGGGAAAGCAGGGTGAGCGGCCTGATTGTTTTCAGCCAGGTCCTGCTGAGCGTTCAGCTGGGCTTTGCAATGATCCCGCTGATCCATTTTGTCAGCAATAAAAAGACCATGGGGCCCTATGTGATCCGACCCTGGGTCATCGTACTGGCTTGGTCTGTTACTGCCCTCCTGGTGGGCCTAAACCTTCAAATGGTCTGGGGTGGAATTTCGGGGTATTTTTCAGCCGGTCATTCCCTGTTGCCCAAATTGCTGATCCTGGCTGCCGCAGTAGGATTCCTGATCCTGATGATCATCACTTTCCTGTATCCCCTGCTCGGCAGGCCACCAGTACCTGAAAAAGCCAGGATACATACGCCAAAGCTCACCCTGGGAGAACTATCCGTTCCGGCATATCATAAAATTGCCATTGCCCTGGATTTTAGCATAAACGACGAAAAAATCATTGCCAATGCAGTAGCACAGGGTAATTCGGGGACCGAATACATTTTGATCCATATCGTGGAAAGTGTTTCCGCCTTCCTGCTTGGCACGGAAAGTGATGATGAGGAATCCAGGTCAGATCAGCAGCAGCTGGAAACTTATATCCAGCTGCTGAGGGCAAAAGAGATCAGGGCCACCGGCATCCTGGGTTACCGGAAACGACCGCGGGAAATTGCACGCATTGTCCGGCAGCAGCAGGCTGACCTGCTGGTGATGGGCGGTCATGGCCATAAGGGACTTAAAGACTGGCTTTACGGGGAGACAGTAAACTTTGTCCGGCATTATGTACATATCCCCGTGCTCATCGTGAATTAAATGGAAAATTCCAACAGTAAAAAATTCTATGAAAACCGTTTTTCGTTCCGGAGATACCAAGACTTTTAGCCGGATGGTCCGGGATGCTGACCTGGCCACCTTTGACAGCGGAAATATCCACCGGGTATATGCTACTTTCGCGCTGGCCAGGGATGCGGAATGGGTATGCAGGCTGTTTGTCCTGGAGATGGTCGGACCCGGTGAGGAAGCCATGGGCACCTTTATCAGCATTGACCATATCTCTCCTGCGCTGGAAGGTACGGAAGTGGAATTCACCGCCACAGTGAAGAGCATCCATGGTCAGGAGATCATTTGCGATTTTAATGCCCGGGTGGGAGAACGGATCATAGCCCGGGGCATTCAGGTACAGAAGATCCTGAAAAAAGAACGCCTGGAGAAAATCCTTGCCGGCATTGCCTGAATCCTTTTAAAGCCCCAGTACTTCCTTCAGTCTGCCATACCCCGATTTGCTTACTGGTACCCTGGCTCCATCCCTGAGGATGGCCAGGTGATTTTCCTTTTCATAGGGGTCAATGCGGGTGACCTGGCTGATATTGACGATATAGGAACGGTGCACCCGGACGAACTGGGCAGGATCCAGGGATTGTTCAAACTGCTGCATGGTCCTGTTTTTGAGAAAATGACCATCGGGGGTGAAGATCTTGACATAATCATCTGCGGCTTCCATATAGTGGATATCGGTCACCGGGATGATCCTGATCCGGCCTGCAGTTTTTACCACTACCCGGTTCACTGGCTGGCCATGGGCATCGGGGTATTCCAGCAGCTTTTTTACCGAGGCAGTACCTTCGGCCCCAGGCAGATCCGTCCATTTCTGCATAGCCCGGTCAAAACGTTCCCGGCTAAAGGGCTTCAGCAGATAATCCACTGCACTGGCCTCAAAAGCCCTGATCGCAAACTCCTCAAATGCCGTAGTGAAGATCACCCCCGGAGGGTTTTCCAGTAATTCCAGCAACTCAAAGCCGCTGATCCTGGGCATCTGGATATCCAGGAAGATCAGGTCCGGCTGATGTTCCTGGATGGCTTTCAGCCCTTCGAATCCATCCTGGCATTCGGCCACCAGGGTGATCTGGGGATAGCCGGAAAGATAAGCTTTGACTACATCCCTGGCCAGGGCTTCGTCGTCAATGATGATTGCCTTGATCATATATCCTGGGTATTTTTATCCGGGTAATGAATAGCTCGTCTTTAATGGTCGTCTCCAGCAGGTCCTGACGGGCATATAGTAAATAGAGTCGTCTCCGCACCGCGCTGAGGCCGAATCCCGTTCCCCGGTTTGCTCCGGCTGTTGCCGGATCGAAAGGGTTTTCCACCCGAATCTCCAGGTAATCTCCTAAGATGGAGGCCGATATCCGGATGTTCACCTCGCCGGTCCTGTCATACAGTCCGAATTTGATGGCATTTTCGGCCACAGGCTGAAGGAGCATGGGAGGAAGCTTCCTGGCTGCAGCTTCCGCGCTGCAGCTGATTGCTGCATGGAGCCTTTGCCCGAACCGCACTTTTTCGATATCCAGATAAAGCTGGAGGTATTGCAGTTCTTCCGACAAGTCGACCAGCTGCTGGTCTTCCTTCTTCAGGGTTCCCCGCAGGAAATCAGACAGCTTATGGATCATATCCCTGGCTTCTGCGGACCTTGTCAGGATCAGGGAGCTGATGGAATTCAGGCTGTTGAATAAAAAATGGGGGTTCAGCTGCTGGCGAAGCTTAAAGAGTTCTGCTTCCCTGGCCAGTTTCTCGGAAGCCTGTTCCCGGAGGTTCAGGTCATCCTGCTCTTCAATGCTGTACCAAAGCAGGCTCATAGCGGCAGTCCCCCCGATCATGATGAACCCAAAGAAAAAACGGATCGGCAGGGACAACTTCAGCAGACTGAGCCCATGGGGATTACTGCGGTACACATATTCCAGCAAGCCATGGACGATCAGGATCCAGAACAGGGTCAGGGCCCCGCTCAGGACCAGCCAGAACACATATTTATTTCGGATGGGATGATAGAAAGACAGGTTATTGGCAGCCAGCATACAGGCGAAACCCAGCAGGGTCGTGGACGGGATCGCATCTGCAAGGGCGTAAGGCCAGAGCAGCCCATAGTAAATCAGCAACCCGGTCTGGATGATGCACCAGGCCAGCCAGAACACCAGGGAATGCCAGATAAACTGCCTGATTATGCCACGATGAAAGGCCAAGGGAGAGGTTTAAATGGAAAGTTCAAATATGTGCCGGCTCCCCATCGAAGCGGCCTGATGGTGAACCCTGGCAATATAAGCAAAGGCATTTCCCGGTTCCTCCTGATGCGAGTAAAGCTCCATTCCGTCCATCTCCTCATCCAGCTTTTGGAGCTCGGGCACATTGATGAATTTCCATTGCACCAGATCCAGTTGGTTGTTGCGGAACACATATTGCTCGCGGAACCCTGTCTCCATCGCTTTACGGATGGCTTCCTGGACCGAGCCAGACCGGATCAACCTGATCTGCTCCTCGAACTGGGGCGCATGATTCCCTTCCCCGCAAATGACCTGAAAAACAATTTTGGCGATATACCAGCACATGGAAATAAGTATTACCTGTTCCGGTCAGAAGCTTCTCAGTTCAATACCGCCGAACACGGTGGTTCCCTGCAACACCAGCAATTTTCCCGGTTCGGGAATGCTGCCCTGATGGACCTGCTTATCCTCTATTCCGCCGAAAAGGACAATGATTTCCGATTTGACCGACCAATGGGGTGGAAGGATGATCTTCGTTCCGCCGAATATCTGCGTCACTTCTATGATGACCTGACCCTCGATATCTGCCTGACTAAGATCGATCTCGGTGCCGCCCATGAAATTAGTGATCTGCCCTCCCTGGAATTTCTTGGAATACACTTTTTTGAGCACCCCGCCGAAGATGGAGGTGGAATCCAGGAATTCTTCCCCTTCCTTGTATTGTCCGGATTGGGGAGCGTCGTATTTTTGCTTTATTTCCTGTTTCCAGGTCCTCCAGTCCTGCTTCATCCCCAGGTGCTGTCCCCAATTGCGGGGTTTTCGGAAAGAGGCTCCCAGGACCATGATCAGTCCCACTCCGATCAGGCAGACAGGCCAGATGAATTCCTTCAGGTGCAGTTCCGGCACAAAACTGTCCAACAGGAACATGCCTCCGATCAGGATGAGCACAGCCCAGCTTAGATTGCGGAACCCGCTTGCCATGCCCACAAAAAACCCGATGACCATCAACAGTACCGGCCAGGTGAATACCCAGGATGGAATGATCACCCCCATGGTCCGCAGAGCCTGGTTAGCCAGCAGGCAAACCCCTACCAGCACGACCAGCAATCCCTTCCAGGTCCTGTTCCGTCTGCCCATTCCCCCAGGATTGTTTTGCATGGGTTTAACTTGAAAATATGATGGTTCCGCAAACCGTTGTCCCCTTCAGGATCAGCACCTTTCCGGGATTTATTTGTATGGATTGTGGATTCCTGCGATCTTCTATCCCCCCGAATAAAGCCACCACTTCCGACCTGACCTCCCAGAGCGAAGGTAATTTGAGGATCGTCTGTCCGCAGACCTGGGTCAGGTCAAGCACTGCAATGCCCTGAATGTCCGCCTGGCTCAAATCAATCCTGGATTCGCCAAAGATATTAGTCATATCCCCTCCGGTGAAGTTTTTGGAGAATACGCTTTTGCGGATACCGCCGAATATGGAGGTAGAATCAATAAAATCCTCAGTAGTTGCTCCATCAGGGCGCTGCGGCTGATCAGCAGGCACATATCCCTGATGGTATTTCCAGTTCCACCAGTAATGACGTTCCCTCCTGTGCCCGGATATCATCAGCAGGCCGATAAGGATGATGGCAACGGGCCAGATATAATGACTAATATGCATGCCGGGCAGGATCTCCGGGGCCAGGAAAACGCCCCCGATCAGGACCATCACGGCCCAGCTCAGGTTCCTGAACCTGCTGGCGATACCCATTAAAAAACCGATAACAATCAGCAACATGGGCCAGTGAAAAAACCAAAATGGAAAAATATAGCCCATATTGACTGCCATCCTTTCCGCCAGGATTCCGAGCCCGATGAGCAGCACCAATACACCAGGCCAGATGCCGCGCCTTCCTATCCGGTATGAATTGGGTTCCATGGTATTAAAGTTTAAATCAAAAATAGCAGGAAGTATAAGCGATGGCAAGTGAATCCGGGCCCCCTGCCCAAACAACTCGGTGAACAGCGGCAATACAGCGGTCAACCATGGTTACTGCGGATCTCAGAGCTCCACCGTGATGGCTTCTCCTGAAACTCCCAGTTTCCTGAGGCAATCCTGGATGTCCTTGACCATCTGATCAGGACCGCAGATATAAAAACGGGAATGCAGGTCCGGGATCCTGCTTTTCAGCCATTCCCCATTGATTTTGCCCTGTTCGAATTCCCTGGTCTCTTCCTCACTGAGTATATTGATGAACCGGTCCCCGAGCATTTGAAGAAATTCTTCCTTAAGGATGATGTCCCGGGAGGTCTTATTGGCAAACAGGAGCCGGTTTCCTCCCAATCGGTGCTCCTGGTGAAGCTGCCGGAAAATGGCTATGAAAGGAGTCACCCCTGCCCCTCCGGCAATGAACACACCTTCTCCCTGATATTGAATGGCTCCCCAGGGATCCCTGAGGATAAGTTCATCTCCGGTTTTCAGGGTACCCAGCTTCCGGGTCACTCCATCATGGTCATTGTAAATCTTAATGGTGAATTCCAGATCTGGCCAGCTGTTCAGGCTGGTGAACGTGAAGGGCCGTTTCTGGTCTGTCCAGAGCGGTTTATTGATGGAAAGTTCAGTCGCCTGTCCGGGAATAAAATGATATCCGGCGGGTTTTTCCACAGTGAACCTCCGGACATTATGGGTTACCGGTTCAACCTTCAGGATTTTCACCACATGCTCCTCCATGGACAAGAATTGTCCTGGTAATATACGACAATTCCAAGTAGGGGATTCTGAGGTGCAGGCAATGCAGAAAAAAATTTTGGAGGGGCCCTAAGGACTGGTTAACTTTGTACTGTAATATTAATAATTACAGTATGACCGACGGCAGATTTGCCATTTCCCTGCATATCCTGACCCTGCTGGCCAGATCGGAAGGGAAGTACCTGTCTTCGGATGATATCGCAGGCAGTGTGAACATCAATCCGGTCCTGGTGAGAAAGGAAATGAGCAATCTGAAAAAAGCCGGGCTGATCCTAAGCAAGGAAGGCAGGAAAGGGGGAAGCCAGCTGGCCCGACCTGCTTCCCAAATCCTCTTGGCCGAGGTATACCAGTCTGTTAAAAAGGAGTCCTTGCTGGGCTGGCCCAGGAACAATCCGAATGCGCATTGCCCGGTAGGCTGTAAAATGTTCAATCACCTGCAGCAGATGTATGATGAGGTGGAGGAAACCCTGCTGGAAAAACTGAGTGGAATGAACCTGGCTGAATTTTATAGCCAGTTCCAGTAATTTTTTTATTCATTACTGTAATAATTAATATTTCAGATTAGTTTGGATCAGGCGGATTAAAAATGGGTCCCTTTGACCCACCAAAAAATGATTTTTATGCCAGAGATAATTTATACCCTGCTGGGGGCTTCAGGTCAAGTCGGGAGCACCATTGTTCACCGCCTGCTGGAAAAGGGTAAGACAGTCCGCGTGGTATCGCGGCATCCGGATCGGGTAAAATCCTTCATCTCCCGGGGAGCAATTGCTTGTATAGGTGACCTGAATGATCTGGAATTTCTCCGGGATGCTTTTGCCGGCGCAGAAGCCGCTTTTGTGCTGACCCCGCCGGATTACAAGTCCGAAGACTACGAAAATTCCCAGCTCAGCACCGGAAAAGCCATTGCTGCATCATTGCAAGGCAGCTCCGTATCCCAGGTGGTCAACTTGAGTGCCCATCATGCCCAGGATGCCCAAGCGCCTGGCATCCTGCACAACCTCTACCGCAATGAAATGGAGCTTAACCGGTTAAGCCAGATCAGCGTCCTCCACCTCCGTCCGGCTTATTTCATGGAAAACCTGTTTGCCATCCTCCCCCAGATACCCGGTGGAATAATCGGGACCCAGTTTTCTCCTTACCGGTTGATGCCCATGATCGCGGTGGAAGATATCGGCAATTATGCGGCAAAGCAATTGCTGAGGCTGGATTTCAGGGGAAAGCAGGTGGTGGAACTGCTGGGACAGCGGGACCTGAGCATGGCCGATATCACCCGGACCCTCAGCTTTGCCCTGGGTATGCATCTCCATTACCGGCAGTTTACTGCAGAACAAGGCCGCCAGTCCCTCCTGGACAGTGGTCATTTCAGTGGCAGTGCGGCTGACCTGATCGTGGAAATGAATGAAGCGCTGAATGGAGGCGCTCTTACCCAAAGTCCCCGGACAGCCGAAAATGCCACACCGACCAGTATTGAATTCTTTGCCGGAAAGTTCCGTACCGCATATGAAAAACAATCCCGGATATCCCATTCACCCAGTTTAAATCCATTACAATTGTAAACTACCCTGCACCAAGAGTGCAGGGCGTTCAATGTGCCAATTGGCGATTGAACTTTAAACCTTGATTATGCACAGCACAGCTATACAAACCAGATTTTTCGGGCGAGTTTACACACACCCCAAGTGTAGC